>NZ_JBBHZM010000003.1:0-199057 GCF_049843615.1 Fictibacillus sp. Mic-4
CAAAAACATTTGAAATGAGGTAAAATAAACTAGAAATTGATGATTTTCGTTACAACACTATAAAGAAAGGAAGAGATCAATGGGGAAAATCAACTGGCGCGATGAAGTCGAGCAACGAAAAGGACAATTATTAAAAGATTTGCAGGGGCTTCTTCAAATTAAAAGTGTGCTGGATGAGGAAAATGCAAGTGAAGGAGCACCGTTTGGACCAGATATTAAAAAAGCGATGGATTATCTTTTATCCCTTGGTGAACGAGCGGGAATGGGTTCCAAAAATGTAGATGGGTATGCCGCACATTTAGAAATCGGACAAGGTGAAGACTTAATAGGCATCCTTTGTCACCTTGATGTCGTTCCAGAAGGGGATGGCTGGTCTGTTGACCCTTATAAGGGAGTAATAAAAGACGGGAAGATCATCGCACGGGGAGCAAGTGATGATAAAGGTCCAACAATGGCCGCCTTCTATGGAATGAAAATTATTCAAGAGCTTAATCTTCCATTATCCAAGCGGGTTCGCATGATTATTGGCGGCGATGAAGAAAGTAAATGGCGCTGTGTTGATCATTATTTTAAACATGAAGAAATGCCGTCTATGGGTTTTGCCCCTGATGCCGATTTCCCAATTATTCATGCGGAAAAAGGAATATGCAATGCTCAAATTACATTAAAAGCCACTAAAGAAATTCAATCGGAAACACCTGCATTATTATCATTTTTATCCGGCCGCCGCTTAAACATGGTACCGGATTTAGCGAAAGCCGTACTTTCCGACATTTCAGGAATCGAAGAAAAGTATCAAGAATTTCTTACTCAAGAAAACGTAAAAGGAACCGCCTTTCGTGAGAACGGAAACCTCGTCCTTCACCTTGAAGGAACTTCCGCCCACGGTAGCACGCCGGAATGTGGTGTCAATGCAGGTGTTATGCTAGCAAAATTTTTATCTAATATTACGCTTGATCAAACGGGAACAGCCTATTTGAAATTTATAACAGATTCCTTTTTAGATGACCATTACGGAAAAAAGTTAAATGTAGCAGCTGAGGATGAGGTAAGCGGCAAGTTGACTGTCAATCCGGGTGTATTTTCGTATACGCGGGGAGATGGCGGGCATGTTTCGATTAATATTCGCTATCCTGTCAAGCATCGCAGTGATGTCTTGATTAGCCAATTGGACAAGGCGGCGAAAGAAAAAGGATGGAGCTGTGAGATCTTGAGTAACAGCAAGCCACATTATGTAAGTGAGGATCATGTTCTTGTACAAACGTTGAAACGGGTTTATGAAGAACAAACAGGTGAGGATGGCAAGCCTATCGCCATCGGTGGTGGTACATATGCACGGTCACTTGATGCGGGAGTGGCGTTTGGCGCATTATTTCCAGGGCGGGAAGATGTCGCCCACCAGAAAGATGAATATATGTATGTGGAAGATTTAATCAAGGCTGCAGCGATTTATGCCCAGGCCATTTATGAGCTTGCTAAATAAAGGGAGGAGAAAACAGCCACTTTCCAGTTGGCTGTTTTCTCGTTTTACATTTTTCTTAACTTTACGCCGGTTACGGAATGGTCAAACCCTTTTTCTAAAATCAGTTGCGCGCGGAATTTCGTAGGCAAAATATTTTTTTGCAAGTTTACTTCATTGATGTCTTTCCAAATTTGCCGGGCTACTTTTAATGCTTCTTCATTTGATAATTGGGCATAGCGGTGAAAATAAGAAGCTGGATTTTGAAAGGCTGTTTCTCTTAAAAGTTTGAAACGCTCCGTATACCAGTGCTCTAAATCCTCTTCTTTTGCATCAACATAAATCGAAAAATCAAAGAAATCCGAAACGAAGACTTGCGGAATAGAAGCAGATTCCCCCCCTTTGGATACTTGGAGGACATTGATTCCTTCGACAATTAAAATATCGGGTTGATTGATGACTTGCATTTCATCTTGTAAAATATCGTACGCCAAATGGGAATAAATAGGAACTTCTAAATGGGAACATCCCGATTTTACATCGGATAGAAATTTTACAAGACGGCGAATATCATAACTTTCGGGAAACCCTTTACGGTTTAAAATGCCTCTTTCCTCTAAAATTCGGTTCGGATAAAGAAACCCATCTGTCGTTACAAGTTCAACTTTTGGATGATCCGGCCAGCGGGAAAGGAGAGCCTGGATGATTCTTGACGTTGTGCTTTTTCCTGCCGCAACACTGCCGGCAATCCCAATAATATATGGCACTTTTTCCGTTTTCCGCGAAAGAAACGTATTAGATACTTGATGAAGCCGCTGCGAGGCTGTTGTATAAAGATTTAAGAGCCTTGACAGCGGCAAATAAATATTTTTAACCTCTTCTACCGAGACTTGTTCATTTAATCCTTGAAGTTTTTTGATCTCCTCTTCAGTTAATGGCATCGGCGTTACATCGCGCAAACTTGCCCATTCTTCCCGTGAGAAAGAGAGATAAGGAGAGAACTGGTCTTTTGTTAAAAGTTTTTTATTCATCGTTTCACCTATATGATTAACCTAAATGTTTGATTTTTTTTTCACGCTCATAAAGTATATCAAATAGGAAACGTTATTGAAAAGAATGTCGTTTTAATCAAGTGTGTTTTCGCCGCTTTTTTTTGCTAAAATTTAAATGAGGGAAAGAGGGATTACAGTGAATCGGCATATATTTGTAGCAATTGAACTTCCATTACTAATAAAAGAAAAAATATCATTGCAATTAGAAAAAGCAAAAAGGGAGTTGCCATTTAAACAATGGGTTCATTCAAGCGATTTACATATTACGCTATCTTTTTTAGGAAAGACAGAACCGGACCGTATTCATTCTCTTTGCCAAAACTTGCGCAGGGCGGTTATTGATCAGGAACCATTTTCTCTCCAACTTTCAGGAATCGGAACGTTTGGAAGAGAAAGGGCACCGAGGATTTTTTGGGGAAGCGTGGAACATGAACCTTATTTATACTCATTACAGGAAAGAGTCCGCCAGGCTTGTAAGCAATCCGGATTTGTGCTTGAGGAAAGAGCGTACAGACCGCATATTACCTTTGCTAAGCGGTGGAATAGCGAAAAGGCAACGTTTGATGTGAAATGGATTGAAAATCAGCTGCTCCCCCTTAAAGGGTTAAGCTTTGAAGTCCGACATATCGTTTTATATGAAACTCACCTTAACCGAACGCCGAAATATGAAATCCTCGAAAAAATTTGCTTCAAAGGAAATTAAAAGTTCAAGAAAGGAAAGGGTTTTATAGATGGCGCAGCTCGTTAAACTTGAAGATTATGTATCTCGCTATGAATTAGATCTTTATCGCTATCAAGGGCAGTTTATTCGTCTAAAGAAAAAAAGGCTGCAACAGCTCGAGAACAAAAATGAAAAAACAATCGAGCAATTTAAAAATCAACTATATCATTTTCAATTAAATTGGGCGAGTTCAACCGTTCGGGAAATTTCGAAAGTCGATCCCCGATATGCACATAATAGGCTGTTGAAGTGGCTTACGACCGAACTGCCCGACAACTATTTTTTATTTTTTAATCCTGTATTTCTAGTAAAAAATGCTCCAGTTCAGCTCGATATAATCGTAGTAGGTCCTCGTTTGATCTGGATGATTGTTTTTCTCGAGGGGAATGATGCCATATTCCAGGAGCAATCGAAACGCTTTTGGGTCAAGCTAGATAAAGACCGAAAGTTAAAAATCGTTAATCCGCATCTTTCTCTTCAGCGAATGCACTATTGCACAAATGAATGGATCGCAGCGTTTAAAGAACAACTTCGAGTAAAAAAGGCAATTGTTGCGAAAGATGGATTTATCGATAAGCCATCAGGCTGGGAAGGGACTGAATATGTGGATAAGCGGACGTTTTTCGATTGGCTCGTTTCGGTAAAAAAAGAACCAAGCCCGATAAAAAGCCATCAGTTGAAGCTTGTCGACAGAATGTTAAAGCACTGTGTAACAAATGCACTCCTTCGTCCGGAGTGGTTGGAATAAAAAAAGATTGCCGTTGGCACGCGTCATTGTTTAAAATGAAATAAATTTAAAATGGATTAAAGTCTTTAGTATGAGTGTATCATGTAAATAGATACACTTTTTTTACTTTTGGGCAAAAAATAGATTTTATATATGGGGCAATAACCATTCTAATAAGCAAGCAATATATTAAAAGTAAAGGTCATACATGGGGAGGGACCCTCTGTTGCTATGCAAAATGTTAAGAAACCAATACAACTTGAAGCCTATTTAGATACGTTTTCAAAAGTGACGTTAGTCATTCATGCAGATGATATAGGTGAATCCTCCTTTTTTGTAAAAGATGATACAAAGGTTTATCCTCTTCTAAAATTAGCGGAGGAAAGGGGAGATGGACGTCTTTTGCTTCATATGTATGTTCAGGAAGAACTTCCATTAGGCAAAGATTATTTTATTGTAGGATCACATGGTGAAACGTACCCGCTAAATACAGGAGCGATAGTCAGGACAGAAGAATTTGACATGAGGTTTGCTTATGACGGAGCTGATTTAGGAGCGGTTTATACGCCCGAATGGACACAATTTAAAGTATGGGCGCCGACGGCAACGAATCTCCGTTTAAAAGTTTGGGAGTCGCCCGGGGCGGTAAAGGAATATCCAATGGAACGAGGGATTCGTGGGGAGTGGTATATTAAACTGCCTGGTGATTTCCATTTAAAAGAATATTGTTATATCGTCCGGGTTAATCATCAGACGAATGAAGCTGTTGACCCTTATGCTAAAGCGGTTACCGCTAATGGAAGAAGGGGAGTTGTAATGAACCTGGCGAAAACGGATCCGGAAAATTGGAAGCGCGCTCATCGCCTTCCCTCTATTTCAAAAACCGACAGCATTATTTATGAAGTCCATGTCCGTGATTTTTCAATCCATCCTGAGAGCGGCATTCAGTCGAAAGGGAAGTTTCTCGGGTTTACGGAAGGAGGGACGACCGGGCCAAATGGAACGGTTACAGGGCTGGATTATTTAACTTCCCTCGGGATTACACACGTAGAATTATTGCCTGTCAATGATTTTGGAAGCGTAGATGAATTGGGCAAGTACCCGAATTATAATTGGGGATATGATCCCGTTCATTACAATGCCCCAGAAGGCTCGTATTCTACTGATCCGATTGATCCGGCTTGCCGCATTAAGGAATTGAAACAATTAATTTTAGCCCTTCACGAAAGAGGCTTACGCGTCATTTTCGATGTTGTTTATAACCATACGTATATCCGCGAGGCATCTTCTTTTGAAAAAATTGTTCCGGGTTACTATTTTCGGTACGATCGTGGAGGAAATCCGATCAATGGGACCGGTGTTGGAAATGATACAGCGTCGGAACGGGCTATGATGAGAAAATTTATGATCGATTCCGTCAAATATTGGGCGACGGAATACAAAGTTGATGGTTTCCGCTTTGATTTGATGGGGATTCATGATATTGAAACGATGAATCTCATTCAAAAAGAGCTGTCAAACATTAATCCTTCGATTTTTCTTCTTGGTGAAGGATGGAATATGAATACCCTTTTGGATGAAAATAAAAAAGCGAAAATCGATTTAGCAAAAAACTTGCCTGGCATTTCCTTTTTTAATGACCGGTTTAGGGATACAGTAAAAGGAAATGTTTTCACGACTTCACGAGAAGGATGGATTGATGGGAATCCCGCTCAAACGATCGACCTTAAAGAATGCATGACAGGAAACTGCAACTCCTTATTCCTTGACCCGGGACAGAGCATCAATTATATTGAATGTCACGATAATCATACATTATGGGATCGACTATCCATCATTCATCCGCATGAAGAGGAACAAATAAGAAGGAGGCGCCAGCGGCTCGGAATGGCTTTTGTCCTTCTTTCACAGGGGGTTCCTTTTATCCATGCCGGACAGGAATTTTTCAGAACGAAATTCGGCGATCCGAACAGTTATCAATCGGGGGATACAGTCAATCGGTTGGATTGGATGCGAAAAGCGCACTATGAAAATGATGTGCACTTCTTCAGGAAACTTATCCAGCTCAGAAAAAATCACGCCGCTTTTCGGATACGTTTCTCTGAACAAATCAAAAAGCATGTCTCTTTTTTAGAAAACGAGCAGGACGGAGTCATTGCGTATTGGATTCGGTCTGTCCAATCCATTGACAGTTGGAAAGAGATTATCGTTCTTTTTAATCAAACGCTGGAAGAAAGGACGGTCAAGTTGCCGGGGGAGACAAAGTGGATCATTGCAGTTGAAGGAGACCGGATAAATGAGGCGGGTTTATATAAACTGGATGAACCACTTATTACCGTATCCCCATTAAGCTTTACGATTGTCTTTCTGCCTTCTTAACAGCATAGATTTCGCTATTGATAAGAAAAGTGTACGATTTTGCATCGATTTATGATAAAATAATGAATTTGTAGAGGAATCTTGCTGTTAAGTAATTGGATAGAAATTTTCCGCAAAAGATTGAAGGTGAACGGGTTGGAATATATATTAGGTGAAGATTGGGAAGTTGTATCTGCAGGTGGGGCAACAGGAGAAGCTTATTTGGCACAGCAAGGAGAACAGAAATTATTTCTTAAGCGTAATTCGTCACCTTTTCTCGCTGTATTGTCTGCGGAAGGCATTGTTCCAAAGCTATTATGGACGAAACGTTTGGCCAATGGGGATGTCATTACAGCACAAGTATGGTTGGATGGAAGAGAGCTAAAGGCATCTGAAATGTTGAAAAAGCCTGTTGCGGAATTATTAGGAAAAATTCATCGTTCAACTGAGTTGTTAGGAATGTTAAAAAGACTTGGCAAAACACCGCTAAGTCCCGATCTTATTCTTAAAGACATTCAAGCGAGAATGTCGGGAATTGAGAAATTGCCGGAAGATATTCATAGCGCTTTCGATTTTTTAGCACGTGAAAAAGATCATATCGAATATGAACATAAAGTCGTTTGCCACTGCGACATTAACCATAATAATTGGTTAATTAGCGAACAGGAAGAGCTGTTTTTAATCGATTGGGATGGGGCGATGATTGCCGATCCCGCTCTTGATCTTGGAATGTTATTGTATTGGTACGTTCCGGAAGTTGAATGGAAAGCATGGCTTCATAATTATGGATTAGAGCTGACGGAAAATTTACAAAAACGCATGTTCTGGTATGTTATTGTCCAGACGATTCAATCTATTTTTTGGCATACAGAACGGGAAAAAAGTGCCGAAAAACAGTACTGGATGAATTTTTTACGTCAGCTTATGTCCTCAAAAATGATGGCGAACCATAAAAGCTGACGTACGCTTGTTAAAATGCATGGTGGGAATCAATGGTGTCTACCCAATTTTTAAGATGGGTCTGATGTTGATAAATATGGTCATCTAACTTTTGGTGAGTTGCGCCCACATAACTGTAATCATGGACGGATTGCAGTGTTTCTTTAATTTTTTCATGAACATCGCTATGGTTCATTAACTGTCTGGCTAATCGTTGCAACTGGGCGCATTCGGCTGCCGTTCCGTTGCAATCGGTTTGATGATCTTGTAATAAGTCTCGAAGTAAATTTAGTTGATGTTGGTAGTCAAGAGGCATTGTATACACCACCTTTTAATTATTGATAATAGATTATGGAATATGCAAATGTTTATTCAAAAAAGGGCCGGTAAAGATTTACCGGTTCTTTTGTTTCTCTTTTTTTCATGTTAAAATGCGAAGGGAACTGTAATGTAAAAGGAGATATGATGAATGCGTCAGCGTTTTAAGCCATGGGCGAAAGATAAATTAAGACAACATCCTGAAATTGTTGCACAACACCTTGAAGAGAGAAGAGGGAAATGGAAGGAATTTTTCTCTAATCAACATCCGATTCACCTTGAAGTCGGAACGGGAAAAGGCCAGTTTATTACTGGTATGGGCAAGTTGCATCCGGAAATTAATTATATTGGAATGGAAATTTATGATAGTATCCTCGTTTCAGCTTTAGATAACATTTTAAATGCCGGTATTCCGAATGTGAAGCTTATTCGTGAAAATGCATTGAAATTGCCGGATATATTTGAGGCTTCTGAAGTGGATCGAATTTATTTGAATTTTTCTGATCCATGGCCAAAAAATAAACATGAAAAGCGGAGGCTTACTTCAGAAAATTTCTTGAAAATTTATGAACACATTTTAAAGGAAAATGGAGAAATTCATTTTAAAACCGACAATCAAGGTTTATTTGAATATTCATTGCACAGCTTTTCAAAATACGGAATGATTTTAAATAATATAAGCCTCGATCTTCATAAAAGTGATTTTGAAGGTAATGTCATGACCGAATATGAAGAAAAATTTTCACAAAAAGGCTTTCGCATTTATCGAGTGGAAGCTGTCTTCCGTTCAAAAAAATAATCCGGCATTCCGGATTATTTTTTTTATCGTAAAACTGTGATACACTTAATTCAGAATTTTCTATAGAGAAAACGGCTTATTTTGAAGCCGGTGAGCCGGAGGGAAGAATGATGGATCAGTGGACGATAGGGAAAATGACGGTAACTTGGTTAAATGGAGGCGTCACTTTTATGGATGGCGGTGCCATGTTTGGTGTCGTTCCGAAGCCGTTATGGAGCAAAAAATATACGGTGAATGAATTAAACCAGATCGAACTTCGTACAGACCCTTTTTTACTTCAAGGGTTCGGAAAGACGATTTTGGTTGAATCGGGTATTGGCAAAGGAAAATTAAACGATAAGCAAAAGCGGAACTATGGGGTCATCGAAGAATCGTCGATTGAAGGAAGTCTCGCAAAGCTTGGCTTAACGCCAAAAGATATCGATATTATTTTGATGACACATATGCATTTTGACCATGCGTGCGGCCTTACGAAATGGGAAGATGGAAAGCTAGTTCCTGTTTTTGAGAACGCTGTCATTTACACTTCCAAGACCGAATGGGATGAAATGAGAGAGCCTAATATCCGTTCGAGAAATACATATTGGGAAGAAAACTGGAAGCCGATTCAGCATCAAGTAGAACCGTTTACGGGTGAACTGGAAGTGGCCGATGGATTAAAGATGATTCATACCGGCGGTCATAGTAATGGGCACAGTATTATTTCAATTGATACGGGTGGTGAGAAAGTGATGCATATGGCCGATTTAATGCCGACTCATGCTCATTATAACCCGCTCTGGGTACTAGCCTATGATGACTATCCGATGGATTCCATCTTCGCAAAGCAAAAATGGATCAAGCCAAACGTTTGGTATATGTTTTACCACGATGCGATTTATCGGGCGGTCAAATGGGACGAGGATGGAACGATCATTGATCAAGTAACCCGATCACGGTAAAGAAGGCTTTATTTTATCATATTTTAATGAATGGTTTATAAAACTGTCACATTTTTTCCAGAAAACTGTTAGTTAGAAAATGATAAATTTGTGGTATGATGGAGAAGTACAAAGAATGGTAGTATTTTGATTTTATATATATATTTGAGGGGGATATGTATGAAAAAGAAATTATTTGCAGCTCTTTCTGCATTTGTATTTATTTTTTCATTTGTATCAGTAGCATCAGCAGCTTCAGTACCTGCCGGTATGGAAAAAGCGATTGAAAAAGGACTTAAAGCAGAACACTATGATTTAAAAAAAGGCTCCATTACGTTTGACAACGTACAAACCGTTTCCAACGAAGATAAAGAGCTAAAAACTGATCAAGTCGTTGTTGCGGTTGCTCATTATAAAACGGTTCGTGACAACATTTTTGTAACATCACATACTGATATTGTTGCGTATAATCCGGCTAAAAAATTAATGTTAACCGATCAAGAAACAGCGAAAATCGGTTCTGAATTTAAAAGCTATGTAAAAGCGCATGAAGACCAAAAAGGGGAGCACCGTGATTCCGTTGTCATCTGCTTATTGTTAGCTCTTATTCTTATCGTGCCGATTCTTTTAATGACAGTATGGGAAAAACGTCAATATCTTTCAACGGAATGGAAGATTAAAAACAACGTCTATAACCAATCTAAATCGTTTAATTAACAGGAAAAAGCACCGTTTCACGCTAAACGGTGCTTTTTTCTAATTGATAGCTGAAAGTTCCAGGATGGATCCGCTTTTTGCATCAATAAGGAATTCATATTGGTTTAACCGGTTATTTTCCAAAGTGGAAATTCCGCCGCGATAAACGGTATAAGGGAGTTTGAAGCGCTCAATCGACTCCGGCTTAACATGAATCCATGAACCAGTTACTGTGAATTTCTTCTGGGCGGATTCTTTTAATCGTTTTAATGCACGTTCTGGAGAAATAAGCTCCCGATTTTTTTGAGCGATTGTATAGCCAATTGCGAACCCCAGTGCTCCGGCTATAAGCCATTTTTTAGTGTTCATCCCATGTTCACTCCTTTTTAAGCAAGTAGCCTGCTTTTTTTCAGTATACCAAAGTCGAAGATTCTCCTGTAGCAAATCAATAGTAAAAACTTTATAAGGAAGTTAAAATAAGTGTATACATACTTCCGTAAGGGAAAGGAGTCACTATGAATAGCGATACTTTACAATTATTTAAAACGTTAACTGAACTGCCGGGTGCACCAGGTTTCGAACATGAAGTTCGGAAGTTTGTCCGCACAGAATTGGAAGCGGTTGCGGATGAGGTCATTCAGGACGGACTTGGCAGTATTTTCGGTGTGAGGCGCGGGAAGGGTCCGAAAGTAATGGTGGCAGGCCATATGGATGAAGTCGGGTTTATGGTTACGAATATAACGAAAAATGGAATGCTTCGCTTTCAAACGCTTGGTGGATGGTGGAGCCAGGTATTGTTAGCCCAGCGGGTTCAAATCATTACAGATAACGGCCCTGTCATCGGTGTGATTGGTTCGACGCCGCCTCATTTACTGCAGGAAAGCCAGCGGAAAAAACCGATGGATATTAAAAATATGTATATTGATGTGGGAGCCGATGACAGGGAAGATGCAAAAAAATTAGGCATTAAACCAGGTCAAATGATTGTCCCGATATGTCCATTCACACCAATGGCCAATCCGAAAAAAATAATGGCAAAAGCCTGGGATAACCGTTACGGTGTAGGACTTGCTATTGAGCTTTTAAAAGAATTGAAAGGAATAGACCTTCCGAATAAACTGTATTCGGGTGCAACCGTGCAGGAAGAGGTAGGCTTGCGCGGGGCACAGACGGCAAGCACAATGATTGAGCCGGACATTTTTTATGCGCTTGATGCGAGTCCTGCTAACGATATGACGGGGGATAAAGATGAGTTTGGCCAACTTGGCAAAGGAGTATTATTGCGAATTCTTGACCGTTCGATGGTGACCCATCAAGGAATGAAAGATTTTGTATTGGATACGGCCGAAACGCATCATATCCCTTACCAATACTTTGTTTCCCAGGGCGGAACGGATGCAGGGCGCGTCCATTTGACTGGCAGGGGAGTTCCTTCAGCTGTTATAGGAATTTGCTCGCGTTACGTTCATACGCATGCGTCTATCATTCATGTTGACGATTATGCGGCAGCAAAAGAATTATTGATACAACTAGTAAAATCAACAGACAAGGCGACGGTCGACTCCATCCGAAGCAGATAAAGGGAGCGGCCACTGGTTATCTTTTCTAGAAGGAGCTCGAAATCGATGATTGCAATAGGATCAAAAAATCCCGCAAAAGTAAAGGCAGTCAAGCAGGTCTTGAATCAAGAGGTAGTTTCCTTTGAAGTTCCATCAGGCGTTTCCGCTCAGCCGTTTTCCGACGAAGAAACGAAACGTGGTGCTGTAAACAGGGCGAAGAAGTGTGTAGAAAAGGGTGCCGAAATAGGGATTGGCCTGGAAGGCGGGGTTACCAGAATGGGGGACGTGCTTTATCTGTGCAATTGGGGAGCGCTTGTCGACAGTTATAGCAATACCTTTGTTGCAAGCGGTGCAAAAATACCTTTACCTGAATCCATTGCGGCTGCACTTTATAATGGGAGCGAACTAGGAGATGTTATGGCCGAGCTCACTTCTGATCAAAATGTGAGTAAAAAAGAAGGGGCAATCGGCATTTTTACAAACGGAATCATCTCTCGTGATGAAATGTTTGTTCATATTGTAAAAATGCTATACGGGCAATATTTATGCAAAATGGGCTGACCATTCAATCAGCCCGTTTTTTACTTTATTCATTGGAAGGATTTACGGAAGCTACAGCCTCTTCTTCCCTCTGCCTGGCATCAAGAAGCAATTCGTTAGAAGCCGCCGCCTCATTCATACTATCCTCTTCTTTTTGCAGGCTGGAATCTTCAAGATTCTCGCCGAGATAAAATTGTTCTACTTCCTGTTGAAGGACGGAAGCAATTTGTTGTAATCGATTCGCGGATTGGCTAACTTCATTAATCGCTTCTTTTTGATAAATGCTTGAAGTTGTGACATGTTCACTTGTCGCTGCCGATTCTTGTGAAATCGCACTTACTTCATGAAGCTTATTTGTTAAATCGTTATTCGCATGTTGTACCTTCGATTGAGCAAGTTGCACTTCTTGAATTCGTTTATTGATCGCTGTTACGTTCGTTAATATAGTTTCGAACGCATTTTTTGTTTTCTTTACGGCTGTTAACTGAGCAGAACGTAATTGTTCGAAATGATCCGTTTCTTTTGCGAGATTGTCCATCTGCTGCCCGATTGATTGAACAAGCTGCTGAATGCGGCGTGCTTCGTTTTTTGACCGTTCCGCAAGGTTTCGAACTTCGGTTGCAACAACAGCAAATCCCCTTCCGGCTTCCCCTGCTCTTGCAGATTCAATCGCCGCATTGAGGGCAAGTAAATGGGTGCTATCAGCGATTTCCTGAATGGTGGAAACAATCGTGTGAATTTGCTTCGATTGTTTACTTGCCCTTTGAACTTCGGCAATAATCGTATTCGCAAGTGATAGAAACTGCTCGGAATGTTCATTCAGCTGCTCGACGATTTCCATAGCGGCTCTGCCTTTTTCCTTTGCCTGATTTGAATCGTTAGCAATTTGTTCACTAACTTTAGCCGTTTCATAAATGGCTTCGGTTACTCCATTTAAAAGAATCGTGCTTTCATGCAAATGTTCAGCTTGAGTTTGGGCACCTGCAGCTACTTGCTCCACTGATGCGGAAACCTCTTCGCTTTGTGCGGTCGTTTCTTCAGAAATGGCTGCCAGGTGGTGGGAACTTGCTGCAAGTTGTTTGGCCGCAAGTTGAACCTCACGCATGGAACGTTGCATTTTTTTCGCCATGATATTAAAGGTTTCTGCCAGCTCTCCCATCTCGTCTTTTGTCTTTGTTTCGACCCGAAAGGCAAGATTCCCTCCGCCTATAACCATTGCCCCTTTTTTTAAGGCCGCAATTGAAGAAGTGATAGAGCGGCTAAGTTTAAAGCCGACAAAGAATAAACCAGCAATCATTAAAACGCTTAAACTAATGAGAATAATAACTAACACCATTTTTGTAATGTTCTGTTTGTTGATCAATTGAGCATAACGTTTCTCATTGCTTTTGTGAATCGCGGCGACCATTTTTTCAACATTTTTCGCGGTTGCTTCAAATCGGGTTTCCATCGTTTTTATCGTTTTTGAAGACGTTTGAATGGTATCAGCTGCCATTGTATACTTTAACATTTTCGTTTTAAATTCCGATAATTGTTTTTGTGGAACCGATTGAATCGTATCGACTTTACGATCAAACTTGCGAGCTGTCTTTTTAAATTGCCCGATCGCCTGATCATCAACCGTTAACAAAAAATCTTTCTCATCATTTTGCAACATTAAATAGAGGGTTAACAATTCTTTATTTTTGATCGTGTGAACAGCCTTTTCAAAATCAGTTGAAATTTGCTTCATGGCTGCCTTAAGGCGGTCGATTTGTTTCGACATTGATGCGGTTGAGTTAAACGATTGTTCATATTGATTTAGTTCGTCTACTACCTTTTTAAAGTTTTTCTGATCCTCACGATTAGAAGTGTTTGCATAGTTTTGCACGTTTTTTTGCAAAGTAAGAAGAGCATCTTTCACCTTTTTTTGTTGCTCTTGTGAAGGGTGGTTCAAAAATTCTTGTTCCATTTTTCTTATCTTCGAAAGTTGAAGGTCTATATTTTTGCTATTTGCGTTAGCCTTTTGAAATGATGCTTTTTCCTGTTCCATTTTTGTGCTGAAAAGAACATAAATACCGATAAATAAAAGCAATACAAGCATTCCGCCGAGCCCCATAAGCAGCATCATGCGAACGCGTTTTTTTATCGTCTTGTCCATGATGATCCCTCCCTTTAATAATATCGGTATTTTTGAAATCTTCTTGATAACAATTTCGGAATTTCGTTGCAAATGAGTGGATTATTCCCGGTTGTTTTGGTACTGTCAAAGTATAGGATAAGGAATTTTGAGAGGAGTAAATAATATGAAAACGATTGAATCCAGAGAGGAATTGCAATCTTACTTAAATAGCGATAACGTGACGGTCATCTTATTTTCGGCTGATTGGTGTCCGGATTGTGTTTTTATAAAACCTTTTTTGCCTGAAATTGAAGAACAATTTTCAGACTTTACGTTCGTTTATGTCAATCGGGATGAACATATCGAACTTTGCCAGGAAATGGACATTTTTGGCATTCCAAGCTTTGTCGCATTTAAAAGCGGAAAAGAAGTTGGCCGCTATGTGAATAAAGAACGAAAAACAAAGGAACAAATCACTTCATTTTTGGAAGGATTATCAATTCCCGCTGAATAAGCCCGCAAAAGAATGGTATAATGAAGGTATTTAAGATCCGAATAAAACCTCCTTATAGGGGGTTTTATTCGTTTAAAAAAGGGAGGTTTTAGTAATGAGTTCTCCAATCCAGTTGAAAAAGGCGTTAGAGGAAAGACTTTGCCGTCCGGAATGGACGATAACATATGACCGGGAATCGGAAAAGCTTCGAGTTGAAAATAAAGAAACGAAAACAGGAATCACCCTTTCACTTTCAGGGCTTGTCGTTAAATGGGAACGACAAAAAGACCGTTTTATCGACGAAATGGTATACACAGTAGAAGAGGCGTTAAATGCAAGCAAACAGCAAATGACAAACGTTAGCCGAAAGAATATTTATCCTGTTATTCGATCGACTTCGTTTCCAACAGAAACAACCGAAGGAAAAGTTTTGCTTTATGAAGATCATACGGCAGAAACCCGCATCTTTTTTGCTCTTGATCTCGGGAAGAGCTATCGTCTTTTAACAAAGGAAATGGCAGATCAAGAAGGTTTAACATTAAAACAGCTGAAAGAAATGGCGTTATTCAACATCCGCTCACTCGAAAATGAAATGAAAGAAGACGTTGTCGCCGGGAACACCTTTTATTTTATTAACTATAACGACGGCTATGATGCAAGCAGGATCATTAATTCTTCCTTGCTTGAGAAAATGGAACAGAAGGTCTCGGGTACGCTTGCGGTCAGCATCCCACATCAGGACGTGTTAATTTTTGCTGACATTCAAAATGATCAAGGGTATGATATTTTAGGGCAGATGGCGATGCAATTTTTCATGAATGGACGCGTGCCAATTACTGCATTGCCGTTCATCTATGAAAAAGGCGAGTTAGAGCCGATATTTATACTTGCAAAAAATAGACCTGTTGATGAAATGGAAGGAGATCGTAAATGAACATTTACTATAACAAAGATGGTATAGGAGACACGTTACTCATTCAATTAAAAGCTATCGAACTTGACGACCGTGCGACAGAACAAAAAGGCGATGTCGTCCGCATATTCCATAAGGAAACCAATGAAACGGTGGGCTACAATATTTTTCACGTATCCAATTATGGTCATGTGGAAGGAAACGGTCCCGTTGAGCGGATGGAAGATGTAGTTCAGTTATCCAATCGTATTTTGTCTGAAAATGGATTTGATGACCAATTGAAAGCCGACTTACGTCCGAAATTTATTGTCGGGTTAGTAAAAGAAAAAGAAAAACATCCGAATGCCGATAAATTAAGCATTTGTAAAGTTGATATCGGTGAGGAAACGCTGCAAATTGTTTGCGGGGCACCTAATGTGGAGCAAGGGCAGAAAGTTGTCGTTGCCCGGGTCGGAGCGATTATGCCGAGCGGCTTAGTAATTAAAGAAGCTTCTTTAAGAGGAGTCGATTCATCTGGTATGATTTGTTCGGCAAAAGAACTAGATTTACCAAATGCTCCTCAAGAAAAAGGGATTCTCGTGCTTCCAGAGGATGCTCAAGTAGGAACCGATTTTTTTCAATCGAAAAACCGCTAGAGAAATCTAGTGGTTTTTCTTAAAATTAACATTCAGTAAACAAAAATAAACGGTACGAAAAGAAGGTGAAAAAATGCCCTGGTATAAAAAATTAATGAATCTGCTATTTGGTGACGAGCCTTCAGAGCCGGATGAACGAGATCAAGCGATACATAAAGTAATGAAAGTGAAGCCGAATCAGCCCCGGGTTACCCGGAGTATTGGAAGGATTCAAAATCAAGAAAAACAAGCAAAGGCAAAGATGGTCCATCATTACCCAAACGGAAATTTCCGGTTTCCGTTAATTCCTGATGAAAAAAGAATTCCGTATCGTCCAGAGCCATTAGAAAAAAAGTATGAGGCGCCGGAAAAAAAAGAAAGTAAAATCGAACATAAGGAGACTAAAAAATACTCCGGTACGAATTTTAAGCCGACAGAAATTCCGTCTCCGGTATATGGATTCGGCAACCGTAACTTAAAAAGAGTCGAAGACAGCAAAGAACTAGCCAATGATTTATCCAGTGAAACTAAAAAACGAAGGGCTTTATCTCCCGTCTATGGATTTCGCCCAAGGGAGAACGGAATCCAATCAACAAATGATGTAAAAACTAGTTTGGAAGAAACTACCCTGGACGAGTTAAATAAAGATAGAGAGCAATTCGAAGGTTTGCTCTTTGAAGCCGTACCCGCCGATGAACGTAACGTCTTTGATGAAACGACCGGGGGAGATGAAGAGCGGGTTGAGGAAATTAATAACAAAAAAGAGGATGGAATTTCTGTTACAAAAGACGAGATCCCCGAAGCAGTGAAGATGGCTCGTGTTGAAAGTGAACCACACGCAGAAGAAATTCAACAGGATATATCCATGAAAGAAAAAGTGGAATCCGGGCAGAACATACTTCCATTGGCTAAAAGGATGGAAGAAGAGAATAATGGCGCCAATGTCATGCATTCCGGAGAAATGAAGAAATCTGCCGTGAATAATGAAACGAAAGAAGAATCCTCTTTAATTGCCAAAAAAGAAGAGAAACGGGACCAGCCGAAGCGCGGTGGAACCAACATTCCATTTAATGTGATGATGTTAAAAAAAGACCGGCAAATCCAAAAACAAAAACAAACAGGTGAGGAAATAACCGTTCCATTTAAAAAAATGAGTGAAAGAGAAGTCCCGAAAGGCCATTTTCCTTCACTTGAACTGTTAAATGTTCCTCCAAAGCAGGCGGAAGATGACGCCATTTGGCTTGAAGAACAAAGGGAATTGTTGCAATTGACGCTTGATAATTTCAATGTTAATGCAAAAGTCGTTCATTTAACGAAAGGTCCATCAGTAACAAGAATGGAAGTTCAGCCGGCCCCGGGGGTGAAAGTGAACAAAATTACGAACTTAAGCGATGATATTAAATTAAGTCTCTCAGCCAAAGACATCCGGATAGAAGCGCCGATTCCGGGGAAAAACACGATAGGGATCGAGGTGCCAAACCGGATCAGCCAGCCGGTGTTTTTACGAGAAATTATCCAGAGTGAAGAATTTCGCCGGAGCGATTCGCCTTTAACGGTAGCTCTAGGGCTTGATATTTCTGGCAAGCCGATTGTGACCGATTTGCAAAAAATGCCGCACGGTTTAATTGCCGGGGCGACCGGGTCCGGAAAGAGCGTTTGCATTAATTCCATTCTTGTGTCACTGATGTATAAGGCGTCTCCGGATGATGTTCGCCTTCTCCTTATCGATCCGAAAATCGTAGAGCTCGCGCCTTATAACCAAATTCCGCATCTCGTTACACCAGTCATTACAGATGCAAAAGAAGCGACAATGGCACTCAAATGGGCCGTGGAAGAAATGGAACGCCGTTACGAGGAATTCGCAAAGACAGGGGTTCGAGATATTAAGCGGTACAATGAAAAAATGAAAGCCGAGAAGCACGAGGCCAATAAAATGCCATTTATCGTAGTTGTTATCGATGAGCTGGCGGATTTAATGATGGTTTCACCTCATGATGTAGAGGAGGCGATTTGCCGGATTGCGCAAAAAGCAAGGGCCTGCGGCATTCATTTGCTTCTTGCAACTCAGCGTCCATCCGTAGATGTCATTACCGGGCTCATAAAAGCGAACATTCCTACACGTGTCGCCTTTGCCGTTTCATCAGCCGTCGATTCGCGTACGATCATTGACATGAGCGGAGCGGAACGTCTCCTTGGCCGCGGGGATATGTTGTTTATGGAAAACGGCTCAAACAAAGCCGTTCGCATTCAAGGGAATTTTGTTTCGGACGAGGAAATTGAGCGCGTCACTGAGTATGTAAAAAAGCAAACGCATGTAGAATACTTATTTAGCAGGGAAGAATTAATCCAAACCAATCAAACGGTTGACCAGGAGGACGATTTATTTGAAGAAGCTTGTTATTATGTCCTTGAAATGGGGACAGCTTCTTCCTCCAGTTTACAACGAAGATTCCGAATCGGGTACAACCGGGCGGCCAGGCTAATTGATATGATGGAGGCGTTTGGCCTCGTTTCAGAAGCGATGGGAAGCAAGCCGAGGAATGTCCTCATTAGCCAGGAAGAATTTGAAAACAAATTGTACAGTGAAATGGAAGTGTAAAAAGCTGGTTGTATTTACAATCAGCTTTTTCTTGTTTTCTTCCCGCCAGTTATATATCATAAGAAGGATGAAAGTTTTTAAGAAAAAATAAATGCGTTACGTTGCGATAGATAATGAGGAGTTTATGATGAAAGAAATAGAAATGAAGCTTCAAGGGAAGATAAAGCGGCTTACCAATCGAACATTTAAGTTTGATGAGCGTGTAGGTGATGGCTGGTTTTCCGCGGTATATTTTTTGAAAACGTGTGAGATTGTAAAAAAGTTTAAACCGGGCAATGTTGTGACCATGCAATTTTTTCAAAAAAACGATGCTGTTCTTTGCGGAACAGATGAAGCGATTGCTCTTGTTAAAACATTTGCCAAAAATCCAGAAGAGCTAGAAATTTATTCTTTAAAGGATGGGGACAAAATTTCACCGTTTGAGACGGTGATGACGATTACCGGCCCATATGAATATTTCGGTTTCCTTGAAGGAATGATTGACGGGATTCTTGCCCGCAGAACTTCGGTGGCGACGAACGTGTATAATGTTGTAAAGGCGGCAAGTATTTCGGGGGTACAAAAGCCGGTCATTTTTATGGGTGATCGGGATGACCATTTTTCGCAACAGGCTGGCGATGGTTATGCCGCATATATTGGCGGTTCGACGGCCCAGGCAACACATGCGATGAACGAATGGTGGGGCAAACAAGGGATGGGAACGATGCCCCATGCTTTAATTCAGCTTTTTGAAGGGGATATCGTTGCAGCGACAAAAGCCTACCATGAAATGTATCCAGAAGATGAGCTTATTTCACTCGTCGATTATAACAATGATGTCATTACAGATAGCTTAAATCTTGCTAGAGAGTTCGGGGATACGCTTAAAGGAGTCAGGGTCGATACATCAAGGACAATGGTCGATCAATATTTTTTCCGAAACCAGCATGTTCTTGGTGACTTCGATCCGCGCGGCGTCAATCCACAGCTTATTTTCGCTCTTCGAAAAGCACTGGACGACGAAGGATATCACCATGTGAAAATTGTAGTGAGCGGAGGATTTACAAAAGATCGAATTACTCAATTTGAAAAACTAAATGTTCCCGTTGATATTTACGGCGTTGGCAGTAGTTTGCTTAAAATCAACATCGCCTTTACAGGGGATAATGTATTGTTAAACGGGATTCATCAAGCGAAATCGGGGAGATTTTACCGGCCGAATCCTCGGCTTGAGAAAGTCGAATAGCATCTTTAGCTGGATGCGTTCCATCATCGTATGGTGATGGACTTTATTTTTTGCTATAATGATAAATAGTGAGTTGTTCACTACATATCGAATATCATTATACTTTTGACAGTCATATACTAAAGAAAAAGTAAACGGTTTTATATAACGTAATGCTGCCATTACTGACGCGTGAGTCCTTTTATCAAAACGGGCCGCGTCTTATTTAACACATATAAATTAGACCTTTTGAGAAGGTGTGTAACTGCGGAGGTCCTTTAAATGACACAATACCATTTTGTTGGAATCAAAGGTACAGGAATGAGTGCACTGGCACAAATTCTGCACGATATGAAACATGATGTTCAAGGTTCGGATGTTGAAAAAGTATTTTTCACACAACAAGCCCTGGAAGAGAGAAAGATAAAGATACTTCCATTTCAGAAAGAAAATATAAAAGAAGGGCAGACGATTATCGCGGGAAATGCGTTTAGCGACGATCACGAAGAATTGATTGCCGCAAGAGAGCTTGGTTTACCGATTTACCGTTATCACCATTTCCTCGGGGACTTTATGAAAAAGTTCACAAGTATAGGTGTTGCCGGTTCTCACGGAAAGACGTCTACAACCGGGCTATTGGCCCATGTGCTGGAATGTGCAAAACCGACATCTTTTTTGATCGGCGATGGTACCGGTAAAGGGGTAAAAGACAGTGACTTTTTTGTGTATGAAGCCTGTGAATATCGTCGGCATTTTCTAGCGTATGAGCCATCGTACTGCATTATGACGAACATTGATTTCGACCATCCCGATTATTTTAAAGATATTGACGACGTGTTTGATGCGTTTCAGCAGATGGCGATGCAAGTGAAGAAAGGAATTATCGCTTATGGGGATGACCCATATTTGCAAAAACTTCACGCACAGGTCCCTATTCTTTTTTACGGTCTTGAGGACGATAACGATGTTCAAGGGAAGAATATTCGCCGCGGGGAAGAAGGTACGACATTTGATGTGTACATTCGCAATTCGTTTTTCCATACATTTACGATTCAAGGATATGGTACCCATAATGTGCTGAATGCTCTTTCAGTCATTGCGCTTTGCCACTATGAACATATACCGGTTGAAGCTATTAAAGATGGGCTCTATACGTTCCAGGGAGTCAAACGGCGTTTTTCCGAGAAGCCAGTGGGGGCTCAAGTAGTGATCGACGATTATGCCCACCATCCAACGGAAATTAAGGCGACGATTGAAGCGGCCAAATATAAATATTCCGGCCGTCCGGTAGTGGCTATTTTTCAGCCGCATACCTTTACAAGAACGAAAACGTTCCTTGATGAATTTGCAGAGAGTTTAAAACAGGCGGATGCTGTTTATTTGTGCGATATTTTTGGCTCCGCCAGGGAAAACGCTGGTGCTTTAACGATTTACGATCTACAAAAGAAAATTCCGAATGCTGAAGTGATAACAGAAGAAGGAATTGATATTTTGAAAAAATATGATGCTGGTGTCCTTTTATTTATGGGCGCGGGAGATATTCAAAAGTTCCAAAAAGCTTATGAAAAAGCATTAGCATAATCCAAAGGGAAGAAGGACCTATGTGCATTGTCTTTCTTCCCTTTTATTGTTATTTTAGATTTTCCGGGTTGAGCCCCTCAAGTTCTGGGATGACAAAGCGGCCATCTTTACGGATGAGACGGTCATCAAAATAAATTTCACCGCCACCATATTCCGGACGTTGTATCATGACCATATCCCAGTGGATGTTTGAATCATTTCCGTTGTAGGCTTCGTCATATGCCTGGCCAGGTGTGAAATGGAAGCTGCCATCGATTTTTTCATCGAATAAAATATCTTTCATCGGATGTAAAATGTAAGGGTTTACACCGATCGCAAACTCACCAATGTAACGGGCACCTTCGTCTGTATCAAAGATTTTGTTAATTCGTTCCGTATCATTTGCGGTCGCCTTAACAATTTTTCCATTTTCAAAGGTTAATTGAACGCTTTCAAAGGTAAATCCATGATAAGGTGAAGGCGTATTATATGAAATCGTTCCATTGACAGAATCTTTGACCGGAGCTGTGTATACTTCGCCGTCCGGGATATTCGCATGTCCAGCACACTTAATGGCAGGGATGCCCTTGATCGAGAATATTAAATCTGTTCCAGGCCCTTTTATGTGGACGCGATCCGTTTTTTCCATTAATTCAACAAGTGCATCCATTGCCTTATTCATTTTGCTGTAGTCAAGATTGCAAACATCGAAATAGAAGTCTTCAAAAGCCTCGGTACTCATACCTGCAAGCTGGGCCATTGACGCGGAAGGATAACGAAGAACACACCATTTCGTTTTCGGAACGCGAATTTTGCGGTGGACCTTTTCGCCAACCGTTTGTTCATAAATTTTCATTCGTTCTGGCGGAACATCGGACAATTCTGCGATGTTGTCTCCGGAGCGCAATCCGATATACGCATCCATTTGCGCCATTAAATCCGCTTCTTGCTTCGCAATCAATTCAAATTGTTCTTCATTTGCGCCAAGAAGCTGTTCGCGCAATACGGAGTTATCTTTTAAAAGAACGAATGGATGGCCGCCGGCCGCATATGCTTCTTTAACAAGGGCATTAACAAGTTCCTTTTGCAGGCCGAAGTTCTCAATTAAAATCTTTTCCCCTTTTTGCAGACGTACGGAATATGTAATTAAATTTTTGGCTAATTGCCCAATGCGTGGATCTTTCATTCTATTGCCTCCCCATAGTGAAATAAACATACATTTCTATTTTATCTTAATTTAATAAATTTGTAATGTTTATTACGAATAGTTGGCAGGATTTTAAATTTATCGATAGAATAATAATGAATAAGGTTTATCGGACTGCATATGGGGTAATAGTTGAATATACTGTTGCTTTCTATTGTTCACCCAGGAAGCCTTTTTATTTTAATGTCATTGAAAAGAAGTATGGAGGTGTCTCGTTAGAATGATCATTTTATACGTAAGTGTCGCAGTTATCGCCTTAGCTTTTGCCGTACTAGTATACTTTATAGCTAAAACATTAAAATCATTGACAGGCACATTAAACAATGTTGCAAAAACAGTCGAAAGATTAGAATCGCATTTGGAAGATGTAACAAGCGAGACGGCTCAATTGCTGAACAAAACAAACAAATTAGCGGAAGACATTCAGCAAAAATCAGAAGCTGTAAATTCAGTCTTTTTGGCGGTAAAGGATTTTGGGAATTCATTGAATCGAGTGAACCAATCTGTCCGCAGGGTCTCTGATCAAATTTCAATAGGGGCCGAGCGGCAGTCAAATCAAGTTACCCAGGTGGTTCAATGGGGCAACGCAGCTATAGAGTTATGGGAAAATTGGAGAAAGAAAAAGAAATCCGATCAAATTTAAAAGGAGGAGTTTGATGAGCGACAATCAAAACAATCAAAAAATTGACAGCAAAGATTTTTTAATTGGTGCACTGGTAGGTGGAATTGTAGGAGCAACAACTGCATTGCTCTTGGCTCCAAAATCCGGAAAAGAGCTGCGCACTAACATAGGTGAACAAGCGACTCAAATTAAAGATAAAGGCAGTGAAATTACTTCACGAGTTCGCGAAAAGTCATCTGCAATTGTTAATACCGTTTCCGAGCAATCGAACCAGGTAGCCGGAAAGGTGAAAGAATTAACTTCAAACATTCGCCGCGACATCAGCAATTGGCGGTCAAAAGGCGAAGAAGTGAAAGAGAAAGCAAGTGACGCTTATATTGAAGTAGAGAATAAGGTTGAAGATGAGGTCTCTCGTGAGAAAGATCTTGTTGAGCAAAAGTATTGATTTATCCTGAATAAATGTGGAATGATAGGTGAGGGAGATTAATTTCTTCCTCACCTATTTGTATTTATAAAGTCTATGGAGGGAACTAAATAGGAATGGCTTTACAAAAATTACTTTCATCTGAGGAATTTAATCAAGCAGTAAACGAAAAAGACGTTGTATTCGTGCTTAAAAATAGTACAACTTGCCCAATTAGCCAGGCAGCTTTTGATGAGTATGAAAAATTTGCAAACGATCATGAAGGTATTCCGTTTTACTACCTAAATGTCCAGGATGCAAGACCGCTTTCTAATGAAATTGCCGAAACATACAAGGTAAAACATGAATCGCCTCAAGTGCTCTTGTTTAAAAACAATCAAGTGATATGGCATGATTCTCATTGGAATATTACATATTCGAAGCTTGGCAAAGCAAAAGAAGAGAAAATAGGTTAAAAAGGGGATATATTCCTCTTTTTTTCGTTTAGACTATAAATTAAAGGAATAAAAATATGGAGAAATCGTTAAAAGTGTTGGCTTTACGTTGCTACCACTACTACTTTACTGTATGATATCAATAATATTACATACGGTTGATTGGACCTGAATGCTTAAAGGAGGATTATTTTTGAATACAACGATTTATGATGTAGCGCGTGAAGCAGGTGTATCAATGGCAACTGTTTCTCGTGTTGTTAATGGAAACCCAAATGTAAAACCTTCAACAAGAAAGAAAGTGATGGAAGCTATTGAACGGCTTGGTTATCGTCCTAATGCGGTGGCAAGAGGGCTTGCCAGCAAAAAAACGACAACAGTCGGTGTCATCATCCCCGATATATCAAGCATTTTCTTTGCAGAATTAGCACGGGGGATTGAAGACATAGCGACAATGTACAAATACAATATTATATTATGTAATTCGGACCAGAACAAAGAGAAAGAAATTCATTTACTTAATACGCTGCTTGGTAAGCAAGTGGATGGAATCGTCTTTATGGGCGGGAAAATTATGTCTGAACATGTAAATGAATTTAAGAAATCTCCGGTTCCGATTGTATTAGCGGCAACAGTTGATATGAATGAAGAAATTCCATCAGTGAATATCGACTATGAACAGGCGGCATATGATGCAGTGAAATCATTATTGGATGCCGGCCACGAAACGGTGCATCTCGTCGCGGGACCTCTTGATGACCCAATTAACGGGCATTATAAAATGATGGGCTACCGCAGAGCACATGAAGATGCCGGAAAACCTGTTGACGAAAAACATATCTTTGTTGGTGACTATACGTACGATTCAGGTATTGAAGCGATCGAAACATTTTTACAAAGTGATGATAAGCCGACTGCTGTCTTCGTTGGTACCGACGAAATGGCTCTTGGTGTAATTCATGGTGCACAGGATAAAGGATTGACCATTCCTGGTGACCTTGAAGTGATTGGATTTGACAATACAAGGCTTGCAACGATGGTCCGCCCTACTTTGACAACGGTCGTTCAGCCTATGTACGATATCGGAGCAGTCGCCATGCGTCTCTTAACAAAATTTATGAACAAAGAACATGTGGATAATGCAACGGTCGTTCTGCCTCACCGCATTTTGTTTAGAGGTTCAACTAAAAGGCAAAGTGAAGAATAAGGAACATGGAGGATCGACGATTGAAAATTGGCATCATTGGCGCAATGGATGAAGAAATCGTATTTATGCAAGAATCCATTGATTGTTATGGGGAAAGTACGTACGCAAAAATTAAGTTTTATGAAGGAACGTTTGAAAATAAAGAAGTTGTTTTATGTAAATCAGGGGTAGGAAAAGTAAACGCTGCGATCACGACACAGCTATTAATTGATCGGTTTCAAGTCACACATATCGTATTTACGGGAGTGGCGGGAGCCCTTCATCCGAATCTTGAAATAGGCGATATTGTCATTTCAACTAGCTCCATGCAGCATGATATGGATGCCTCACACTTGAGTCCCGAATTCCCGCAAGGAACCATTCCGATGTTTGCTTATGATTCCGACTTTAAAGCGGATCCACGCTTAATCGAACTTGCTGAACAGGCAACCGCCATTTTTCCAGATATTAAAGTGTTAAAAGGGCGGGTATTAAGCGGTGATCAATTTATCGCCAACCGGGAATTGGTGCAAAAGTACCATGCTCAATTTGATGGAGTTTGCATTGAAATGGAAGGCTCAGCGGTAGCACAAACGTGCTTTTTAAATGATATCCCATTTGTCATTATCCGTTCGATTTCGGATAAAGCGAATGGAGAAGCCAATGTGAATTTTGTTGAATTTACAAAGCTTGCCGCACAAAGATCATCAACCCTTGTGGAACAAATCATTAAAAGAATGTAAGAAAAAAGAACCTAAATCAGGTTCTTTTTTCATTTCTAATTAGATAGAGTGCTTTTGACAAGGTTAGTGCGTTTTTTTCTGTAATTTCCTGTTTGCGCGGAATCGGTTTATAGGCGTTTTCCCTGTCCTCCCAGGTTTCTGGAAGTGTGACGGGGGACTTTTTCTGCCATTTGTTAAGCCATGTTGACGGAAGGGGACCACTGGCTTCTATGCCATTCATGACAAGCCATATTCGCGCCCATGCCCGCGGGACGGCCCGCCAAATATCATAGCCTCCTCCGCCGACGGCAATCCATCTACCCCCGCAATATGCATCCGCAATCGTTTTGGCAAGGCGAGGAATAGTATCATACGTTTTCATCGTTGAACAAAGGTGGGTAAGCGGATCAAGGAAATGGGCATCGGCTCCATTTTGGGTAAAAATGACGTCAGGTTTAAAATAATCGGCGATCTCCAAAAGGCTTGTTTTATAAAGCTCAATCCACGATTCATCCTCAGTAAAAGCATCAATCGGGAGATTAAAGGAGAAGCCATACCCCTTCCCCTGTCCTTTTTCGGTAATTTGGCCGGTCCCGGGAAATAAATACCGCCCGGTTTCATGAATGGATACTGTACAAACATCGGCATCATCGTAAAACGCCCATTGGACACCGTCACCATGATGAGCGTCCGTATCGACGTATAGAACTTTAACTCCATACTTCCGTCTCATATATTCAATGGCGATTGAACAGTCGTTGTAAATGCAAAAGCCAGATGCTTTTCCGCGAAATCCGTGATGCAATCCACCGCTTAAATTTAACGCGTGGGTTGCTTTGCCCTCCATAACCATGTCAACTGCCTGCAATGTCGCTCCGACAATAAGTGCGCTTGCTTCATGCATATGCGGGAAAATCGGAGTATCTTCCGTTCCGAGTCCAAACGTTAAAGAAGCACTTTCATCATAATCCCCTTCTCCGGCTTTTTTCACCGCTTCAATATATGCTCTATCATGAATGAGGGCGAGTTGCTCATCGCATGCCTCAAGCGGGGGAATCACCTGCTCTTCGGTTAAAGCACCCATGCTGTTTAATAAGTCGTACGTCAGCTTTACTCGAAAATGATTGAACGGATGATCGTCATTAAATTTATAGTTCAATAACTGCTCAGAATAAATAAAGACCGGTTTTTTCATTGCTGCACTTCCGCTTCTTTTGGCCAGAGGACGTCATAGCCGGCGTTCTTTAATTCAGTTACAATTTTTTGCGGGTTGATCGTGTTGATTCGCAAGACAAGAATTTTATAATTTTCTTGTTTGGAAGGATACACTAGAACACTATTAATATTCGTTTTATGATGTTTAATGAGCGAAGCAACTTCCGCAAGCTGGCCGGCAATATTTTTGACCTTTACTTCAAGGTGAGAACTTGGTTGAAGCGCTCCTGTCAGCTGGATTAATGTATAAAGCATGTCCCGCTCTGTAATTATTCCGACTAGTTTTTTCTTTTCTAGAATAGGAATGCAAGCAATTTCATGTTCATAGAAAACGGTCGAAAGCTCCTCAACAAAATCTAGCGGGTGGGCAGTTATAACGTCCGTTACCATAATTTCAGATACAGGTTTTTGAAGTTCTTCCAAATTCCGATTTTCGTGAAAAATCGATGGGGTAGCATCTCTTAAATCGCGGTCGGAAATAATCCCGATTAACGTCCGATCTTCTTCAATAATCGGAATATGGCGAATCCGATGTTTTCGAATAAGCTTCCAGGCCGTTTCAATGGTTGCCTCTTTATGAAGGGTTACGACATCTGTTTTCATCATCTCCTGAACAATCATAGCGATTCTCTCCTCTCTATATACTTTAATAGCTAATACATCAACCGATTTTGAAACCGGAGACGATCAAATTGCTGTATGGAGTCATTATCAACACGGCTTCCAATCCGCACCATTAAACAATTGGCCGGATGAGAACTGATTTCCGGATCATCTGTTGCCATATACTGAAGGCCGCCTGCATTCATCATCTTCTCCATCATTTTTCGATAGTCCCAGACGGACAATCCGGTTCCTTTTAAATCCCAATGCCAGTAATATTCCGTCGTAATGATAATATAATCTTCCATCGCATCATCCATCATGGCTACCTTTAATAGATTTTTCCCGATGGAGCAGTTTCGATAGTTTGAAATGACTTCAATTGCTCCAAGTTCTAATAGATTTTCCAGCTTTCCCTCCGACCATCTTTCCATCGGATCAGGATAAACAAAGGTGACATAACCGATAATCGTGTCTTTGTTTCTTGCAACAATAATTCGGCCTTCATCCAAACCGGCGATTTCAATAAGTGCCTTCTTTTGAAAGGCAGGAGGTCTGAAGGCTTCAAGACCGATGTCAAAATCGTAACATGCAAGTGTTTCAGGGGAGATTGGGCCTTCAATAATGACTTTTCCTTTAACCGTGTTTAATGCAAGGCAATTGTATGTTTTAACATGAATCATCAATTCACCACCTATATAGAGTTCATTTTCTATTATTGCATAAAGTAATCCAATTGTAAGTGCTTTCAATACAGATTTTCGCGACTTTTTCTATTTCTTTAAAAATTTTGAACTGTTATGGTATAATAGACTCGAGATAGATGTACTTAGGAGGGGATTTGGCTCATGAAAGTGGAAACGCTTCCGGTAATTAAAGATGATTTTAACTTACAAGACTATGCTTCAACCTATGAAACATTTGATTGGAAAGAGGTTGAAAAAGAATTCTCCTGGTATGAAACGGGACGTGTAAATATGGCGTATGAGGCCATTGACCGCCACGCCCAATCCGAAAGAAAAAACAAAGTCGCATTATATTTCTCAGATCAAACGAGGGACGAGAAATACACGTTTAAAGAAATGATGGAACTATCGAATAAAGCGGGGAACATGTTCAAACAAATCGGGGTGGAAAAAGGAGATCGCGTCTTTATTTTTATGCCTCGATCACCAGAGCTTTATTTTTCTGTATTGGGAGCAATTAAAATCGGAGCGATTGTCGGCCCGTTGTTTGAGGCGTTTATGGAAGGGGCCGTGCGCGACCGTCTTCAAGATAGCGAAGCGAAAGTGCTAGTTACAACTTCAAATTTACTAGAACGGGTACCTGTAAATGAACTTCCACATCTTAAGAAGGTCGTTATAGTCGATGAAAAAGCGAGTGAAGAAGGACCTTACGTCAATTTCTATAAACGAATGGAACAGGCGGATAAGGAACTGGAGATCGAATGGGTAGATCGGGAAGATGGATTAATTCTTCATTATACTTCCGGTTCCACAGGGAAACCTAAGGGCGTTTTGCATGCGCACAATGCCATGATTCAACATTATCAAACAGGGAAATGGGTATTGGATTTAAAAGAGACGGATGTATATTGGTGCACGGCTGACCCTGGATGGGTAACGGGGACAAGCTACGGAATTTTTGCTCCATGGTTAAATGGCGCATCCAATGTGATTCGCGGCGGCCGGTTCAGTCCGGAAGATTGGTATTCTACCATTGAAAAATATGGCGTTACTGTCTGGTACAGCGCTCCGACTGCATTCCGCATGCTCATGGGCGCCGGTGATGAAGTCGTGAAACGCTTTGATCTATCTTCGCTGCGTCACGTATTAAGTGTTGGAGAACCGCTGAATCCGGAAGTCGTACGCTGGGGAATGAAAGTCTTTCATTTGCGTATTCATGATAACTGGTGGATGACGGAAACCGGGGGACAGTTAATCAGCAATTATCCTTGCATGGAAGTCAAACCAGGCTCCATGGGTAAGCCGTTCCCAGGCATCGTCGCTGCCATTATTGACGATCAGGATAATGTCCTTCCTCCGAATCGAATGGGGAACCTTGCTATTAAAAAAGGCTGGCCGTCCATGATGCGCGCGATTTGGAACAATCCGGAAAAATATGAATCATACTTCACTCCAGGCGGATGGTACGTTTCCGGCGACTCGGCGTACATGGATGAAGACGGCTACTTCTGGTTCCAGGGCCGCATTGATGATGTCATTATGACTTCCGGTGAGCGTGTCGGACCGTTTGAAGTCGAAAGCAAGCTGGTCGAACATCCGGCAGTAGCAGAAGCCGGGGTAATCGGTAAGCCAGACCCTGTACGCGGTGAAATTATTAAAGCGTTTATTGCGTTACGAGATGGATATGAACCAGGTGACGAATTGATTGAAGACATTCGCTCCTTTGTCAAGCAAGGACTGGCGGCTCATGCAGCTCCAAGAGAAATTGAATTCCGCGACAAGCTGCCGAAAACAAGAAGCGGTAAAATCATGAGACGTGTGCTGAAAGCGTGGGAATTGGATTTACCTACCGGTGATTTATCAACGATGGAAGATTAAAGAAAAACCCCTCTCGTAAAGTTTTCGAGAGGGGTTTTCATGATTCTATTGACCCGGTTTATCTTTCGGCTTTTCTTTAGGATGGCCGTTTCCCTGGCCATGGTCTTTATTTTCATTGCCGCTACCGTTACCGCCATTATTGCTGTTATTATTCCCGCCGTCATTACCACCATTATTATTTCCATTGTTATTTCCGTTGTTATTTCTATCGTTATTGCCATTATTGTTATTGTCGTTCTGACCCGGATCTTTTTTATGGTCGTTGTTTTTACCATGGTCATTCGAATTATTGTTCTCTTTTTTCTTTTTATTATTCTCGTTTTGTTTCTTTTCGTTTTCTTTCTGTTTAGCAGTTTCTTCTTTCTTTTTCTTTTGCTCCTCAACGATTTTTGCCCTGGCAATTTCACCTGCAAATGGATTCAAGTGAGCAGGGAATTTAAGATTATATAAGTCTCCGCTTCTTCCGATACCTGCAGGCATTTTAAAGCGTTCATTCGGCGCCATTAAATTCGGCGCGTATTTATAAGCATCGTTCGCAAAAGCGGCCCAAAGAGCAAGATGAAGATGGCGATCCGGAACAGGGGCTGGTGTATCATAACCATGCCATACACCAAGTGTTACTTTTGGGTTCGATGCGACAAACCACTCATCTTTATACTCCTGAGATGATCCTGTCTTACCGGCCCAATCGGCGGAGAAATTTAACTTTCCTGGGACGATGGATGCCGTGCCCCCTGGTTTTAATACATCTCGCATCATATCAATCAACAAGTATGAAGTTTGCGGCGAGTACACTTGGACTGGCTTCGCTTTATGTTTATAAATCACTTTGCCATTTCTGTCCGTAATTTTATCGATCATATAGGCGTCGACAAATTTGCCATCATTCGCAAACGTCGTAAAGGCATTTGTATTTTCCTCAACAGTGACACCTTTATAAAGTCCTCCGATGGCAGGAGAAGCAAGAGCTGAACGATCAGTATCGGTTATAGAAGTGATGCCCATCTTCTCTAAATTATTAAATGCTTGTTGATGATTAACTTTCAAAAAGAGTCGAATGGCCGGTATATTATATGAATGCGCCAGCGCAGACCGGGCTGTTTGAATTCCGTGGAATCGGTTATCGAAGTTATTCGGTCCGCCATTTTGGTAACCTGGTAATTCTAACTTTGTATCAGGAATTTGAGTCCCGGGCTGAATAATTCCTTGTTCCAAGGCAGGTGCATAATCAAGAAGCGGTTTCATTGTCGATCCATTTTGTCTATATGCTTGTGTCGCATGATTAAGCTGTTCTCGATGATAATCGCGTCCGCCGACAAAGCTTAAAATCGCCCCTGTCTTATTTTCGATTAAAATCGATCCAACTTCTTGCGGCTCACTCACCGTAACATTTTTACCTTTGGAATTTTTTACAGTAACGTAATGATTTGGACCGAAGTTGTAATCATTTTGCGCCGTCTTTTGCATCTCGTCATAGATTTTTTTGTTGATCGTCGTGTGAATTTTCAAGCCGCCGCGCCTGATTTGCTCACGGGCATTATCTCTATATTCCTGTCTTTCACTCTTTTTAAGCTTTTTATAGGTTTTGCCGTCCTTTTTCGCATTTAACTGCGCGAGCAAGTCGATCGTTCGATCTTCAACTTCCATCACTAAATAAGGATAGCGTTCATAAGTCGTCTTTTTCCGTTTCGTTAAATGCTTTTTAATGTCATATTTCAATGCGCTGTCATATTGTTTTTTCGTAATTTGCCCGTTCGTCAGCATTCGGTTTAAAACCGTTTTCATTCTCCGGAGGCCCGGGCTTATGTCTTTTTTGACCGTTCCCTGGCTCGTAAATGGGGTATAAACGAACGGATTTTGCGGCATACCTGCTAAATAGGCGGCCTGCGGCAAATTCAGTTTATCCGCATCAACGCCAAAAACGCCCTGGGCCGCTGCCTGGATTCCGGCAATATTTCGTCCGGATGAATTTTTTCCAAACGGAACGACATTCAAATATGCTTGAAGAATTTCATCTTTCGTGAAAAACCGTTCAAGCCTGAGTGCAAGCAAAATTTCTTTCGCTTTTCGCTCAAAAGAGACTTCGTTTGTTAACAGCTGGTTTTTAATTAATTGTTGGGTCAGCGTACTTCCGCCTGTTCGTACGTCCGCCCCTGTAGCTTCTTGAAGCATCGCACGCAAGACCGCTTTTGGTACAACACCGTGGTGTTCATAAAAGTATTCATCCTCAGTTGAGATAATCGCCTTTTGAACATATGGCGAAATATCTTTCAATTTGACTTTTTCCCGGTCAAGGTCTGAGCGTAATTTGCCGAGAAATTGATTGCCGGCAAAATAAACCGTACTTGTTTCTTCATAGTTGTAAATATCATTTTTCATTGACGCATATGTACGGACCGGTTCATCCTTTACAAGCGAAGCAAAGTATCCTGCCCCTATACCGGCGCCAAAGAACCCGACCAGTATGCCGAGGACGAGCAGAACTAGAAAGGTGTTCCATGCAATCGTATATGTAAGGCGTGCTGTATGAATGATTTTTTTCTCATGCAATAGCTCGATCAATTTCTTCCATTTTTCTATAAGAGCTTCTCGTTGAGACATAAACTCCCCCCTTATTTTAATCATTATAGCATAATCGCCATTTATCGTAGAAAAAGAATTTGTGAGCGAACGGTTGACATTATTTGTTTCTATATGGTAAAAAAGAATTTAAGTAAAGATGAACGCAAACGATGATAGGAATAAGTAGTAACTGTCTCCCTGTTTTAGAAAGCTGGTGGGTGATGCAAACCAGTACAAAGGCCAGTTATGAATTACCTCCTGGAGTTTTCTTTGTGAAGAAAAAGACTGCTTCAAAAACAGTCTCTTTAGTAGCAAAGAACGGCTAAGACCGTTATTCTTTTGAGCGGAAGGCGAATCATGCCTTCAATTAGGGTGGTACCGCGGAATCAATCACGTCCCTTCTTAACGGAAGGGGCGTTTTTTATTTTTTATACGAGTGGAAGGAGAATGGATGAATGAGTATTTTACAAGAATTAGAATCAAGAGGCTTAATTAACCAGATAACGGATCGTGAAGGGCTTGAGAAACAGCTAAACGAAGGGAAAGTTACATTTTATTGCGGTTTTGATCCAACGGCGGACAGCCTGCATATCGGCCATTTGTTGGTTATTACGACGATGCGCCGCATGCAGCAGGCCGGGCACCAGCCAATCGCGCTAGTCGGCGGGGGGACAGGATTAATCGGTGACCCGAGCGGAAAGAAAAGTGAACGCACGTTAAATGAACAACATGTTGTCGAACAATGGAGTGACCGAATTAAAGACCAGCTTTCTCGTTTTCTCGATTTTGAAGCGAAAGACAATCCGGCAGTCATTGCAAACAACTATGATTGGATTGGAAAGCTAAACGTCATTTCTTTCTTGCGCGATATTGGCAAAAACTTTCCGTTAAACTACATGCTTGCGAAAGAATCAGTTGAATCGCGTTTGGAAGCGGGAATTTCATTTACAGAGTTTTCTTACATGATTCTGCAATCATATGATTTCCTCCAATTGTATCAGCAAAAGGGCTGCAAGCTTCAAATTGGCGGCAGCGACCAATGGGGTAACATTACAGCGGGTATGGAATTAATCCGTAAAACGGGAGAAGAAGAAAAAGCGTTTGGGCTGACGATTCCGCTTGTTACAAAAAGCGATGGGACAAAATTTGGAAAAACAGAAGGCGGCACGATCTGGCTTGATGCCGAGAAGACAACGCCTTATGAGTTTTATCAATTCTGGATTAACACAGATGATCGCGATGTCGTCAAATTTTTGAAATACTTTACATTCTTAAGTGATGAAAAAATCTCCGAATTGGAAGAAAAGGTGAAATCCGAACCGGAAAACCGCGCCGCGCAAAAAATGTTAGCGGAAGAAGTAACAAAGCTAGTGCACGGGGAAGAAGCGCTGAAACAGGCATTGAAAATTACAGAAGCGTTGTTTAGCGGCCAACTGTCCGATTTAACAGCGGCTGAAATTGAGCAAGGCTTTAAAGATGTCCCTTCATTTACAATGGAGACAAAAGAAGAAATCGGGCTTGTCGATTTGCTCGTAGCAAGCAAAGTATCGCCATCAAAACGCCAAGCGCGTGAAGATATTTCAAATGGAGCGATTTATATCAATGGTGAGAGGTGCCAGGATCTGAATAAAGCGATAGGTGCCGAGGACCGCATTGAAGATCGGTTTGTCATTATCCGCCGCGGGAAGAAAAAATATTTCTTAATCAAATATTAGCAAAAATCCGTTCCATTATATGGAACGGATTTTTGCTCGTAAAGAAGCCCGAAACGGAAAACCGTTTCGGGCTGTTTGCTTAACGGGAATAGAATTCAACGATAAGCTGTTCAGTGATTTCAGCAGGCAATTCAGAACGTTCTGGTAAACGAGTGAAAGTACCTTCTAATTTGTTTTCATCAAAAGTCAAGTATTCAGGAACAAAGTTATTTGCTTCAACAGCTTCTTTGATCACTTCAAGATTACGTGACTTTTCGCGAACACCAATCACTGATCCAGGTGCTACGCGGTAAGATGCGATATCAACGCGTTTTCCGTTAACAGTGATATGGCCGTGGTTGACTAATTGGCGAGCAGCACGGCGTGTGCGGGCTAAGCCAAGACGGTATACAAGGTTATCTAAACGAGTTTCAAGAAGAATCATGAAGTTTTCACCATGAATTCCAGGCATTTTACCAGCATCGTTGAAAATGCGGCGGAATTGGCGCTCGTTTACACCATACATGTGGCGAAGCTTTTGCTTCTCTTGTAATTGCAAACCGTATTCGGATAATTTTTTGCGTTGATTAGGACCATGTTGTCCTGGAGCGTAAGGACGCTTTTGTAATTCCTTACCTGTACCACTTAAAGAAATGCCCAGACGACGTGAAAGTTTCCACGTAGGACCAGTATATCGAGCCATGAATGACTCCTCCTTTTCACTTTGTTTTAGTTTGTAAACATAAGTGACTCTAACCTTTTCATAAGATTATTTTGCATTTATACACCTTCACTCTAGCAGCCATAGAGCTACGCGGTATACCTTTATTTTATAAAGGAACAAAATAAGAACTTATGACGGTTACAGTGCTGCCTTATTTTACACAAAGTACAGTATATGTTTTTTATTCATGAAAGTCAAGCCGGTAAATGAAGAACACGGTGGGAGATCGACATGAATATAATGGTAGCAGGAATTGTGAAAGGAATCGAGAAGTAATAAATGTAAATAGTAAGCGCTTACATTAAAGGCGAGAAAGGAGTCGGATGAGAATATGAAGTCGAAGGAATTTGAAACAGAAGTGATTCACGGTGGATTTGATAGTCTGAGGCATAAAGGGAGTCTTGCGCCGCCTCTTTATCAATCATCAACATTCGTGTTTGAAAATGCTTCTACAGGCGAGAAACGCTTTAGCGGCGAAATGGAAGGGTATGTCTATTCGAGATTGGCAAATCCAACAGTAAGCATTCTTGAAGAACGGATCGCCACTTTGGAAAACGGAGAAAAAGGGCTGGCCTTCGGCTCGGGGATGGCAGCAGTTTCAGCTGTTTTATTAGGCATGACAAAAACAGGGGAACATATTTTATGCTCGGAAGGGGTTTACGGTTGTACATTCGGATTATTAAACTTGATGAAAGAACGGTTTCAAATTGACCATGACTTTATTTCAATGGATTCAGCAGTTTCGATTCGTTCTGCGATCAAGCCAAATACAACATTAATCTATATTGAATCACCGATTAATCCGACGATGAAGCTCGTGGATTTAGAAATGGTGGCAACGGTTGCAAAGGAAAAAAATATTCCGGTTGTCGTTGACAATACTTTCTGTTCGCCATATATTCAACGTCCGCTTGACTTTGGGTGTGATATCGTCGTTCATAGCGCGACGAAATATTTGTGCGGCCATGGGGATGTGATTGGCGGCCTCGTTGTCGGAAAAGAAGAACAAATGAAAATGATCGCGAGGACGACCCAAAAAGATATCGGCGGAATTATGTCGCCCTTTGATGCATGGCTCCTTCTCCGCGGATTAAAAACATTGCCGATACGGATGGACCGGCATTGCGAAAATGCGGACAAAATCGCACAATTATTAAAAGTTCACCCGGCAGTTGAACGGATCTATTATCCAAATGATTCGGATTTTGAACAATACACAATCGGCAAAAAGCAAATGAAAAAAGCTGGAGGAATGATTAGTTTTGAAGTGAAAGGCGGAAAAGATACTGCCCAAAAATTGATGGATTCTTTGCATTTAATAAAAATCGCCGTCAGTCTTGGAGATGCTGAAACGTTAATCCAGCATCCGGCAACGATGACCCATTCAGTTGTTCCGGAAGAAGAACGGGCGAAGATGGGAATTGGCCCAAATCTTTTAAGGCTGTCCGTTGGCCTGGAATCCTGGAAAGATATTTGGGAAGATCTCGAGAAGGCTTTAAATAAGATATTAATTTCGGTTAAACAATGAGCAAAAGCGTTGCGGCTTTATCTGCAACGCTTTTGCTGCTCTTAAAGATATGAAATAAGTTCGGCGACAAACTGCTCTAAATATTGTTTGTCTTTTTCATCAAAGCGGTTCGTTATCGGACTGTCAATATCGAGAACACCGATTAATTTTCCTTCTTTAATGATTGGGACAACAATTTCAGAGCGGGAGGCGCTATCACATGCAATATGTCCCGGAAATTGATGGACATCAGCCACTACGTACGTTTTTTGGTCTCTGGCGGCTGAACCGCACACACCTTTGCCTAGTGGGATCCTGACACATGCAGGAAGGCCCTGAAATGGTCCAAGGACAAGTTCATCCACTGCATCTTCATATAAATAAAAGCCTACCCAATTTGTATTTTCCAAAAATTGATTCAACAAGGAAGAGGCATTTGCTAAATTTGCGGTCACGTTCCGCTCCCCTTCAAGAAGTGAATGAAGCTGCTTAATTAGGAATAAATACGCCTCATCTTTATTTTGACTATACTTTTCGACTGTAAACATTGAAATCTCCCCTTAACTGTCAATTTAAAATATAATGATAAGCAAAATTTGTAGAAAGAACTAGGAATAAAGACCTATTTGTCGAGCGATTATTAAAGGAAAAGACAAAGAGAAGAAGAAGTCTTTTACTTGAAGCAGACAAAAAGGCGGTGCGAAATATGAAAATCGAATCTTCCGAAACGAAGAAAAAAATTGAAGAGGCGGCCATTGAGCTATTTACAACAAAAGGTTACCAGGGTACAGCGGTTCGCGATATTGCCAAAAAGGCTGGGGTAAATGTATCCCTTGTCTCCTATTATTTTGGCGGAAAAAATGGCCTTTTGGAAGAATTAATTACGTCCTTTTATGAAGGATACTTGCGTGAAATTGAAATTATTTATCATACGTATGAGGGGCTATCGGTTAAAAAAATGCTGCTTGAAATGATTGATAATGTTCTTACGTATCAACAAAAGCAACCACTTTTATCCCGGTTTGCCCATCGTGAAATGACGCTGGATTCGACTCTCGTTCGGGAAGTGATGACCACCTACTTAGCAAAAGAAAAATTTATCTATGACAGCATCTTTGAAAAGGGCATAAAAACGAAAGAATTTCAAAAACAACCCGTTATGCTATTAACTATGCAATTAAGGGATCTTCTTATTATGCCGTTTTTACATCCGCTCTATATCTCGGAAGTATATTACAGCACGCCGCATGAAACCTATTTTATTGATAAGTACCGAAAAACGATGCGCAAATGGGTCGAGCAGTTTGTTTGCATTCCGTCAAAAAAAACGCCTTTTCTATCTACTGTCCAAACTCCATTATTAGCGACTGTGCATAGTAAATGGAGCAGTTAATGATTCTTTATACAAAAGCCGCTCAAATCCTTGACCTAATCCCTTAGTGGTATGGGCATCTGACCCATAAACGAGAGGGATTTTTCGTTTGTGCGCTTCATTTATGACCCAATCAGGAGGATAAGGTTCCTTGCAGTTTGGTTTTATAACGCCAGCTCCATTATAATCAAGCGCCATGTTTTTCTCCTTAACCATATCAAGAATAGTTAAGATTTCAGGTTCAAACGCATTTTCACAGGGGAAAACACGCTGGAATTTTTTCACTAACGTTAAGTGGCCGACCCGTTTCGGCTTATATTTTCCTAGATCCGTTTCAATTGAGAGAAGAACAGTTTTATAGTAATGCTCGTAAACGTTCTCGACGGAACCAAATAAGTGAACAAGTTCGCCAAACACTTCTTCATTAAAATCAATACAGGTGAAGTTTCCTGAATGTTGCAGAAAATGAACGGATAAAATGGCATCATCAAGCTCCGGTCCTACTTCATTTAAAAATTGTTTCGTTTCCGCTTCATAGCCCTCAATAAAATCGACTTCTAAGCCGATATTAATAGTAATGCTTTTTTTATAATATTGCTTAAGCTGTTTGATGTCGTTCAAGTAGGAAGATAAATCTGAATAGGACATGGCGCTGTCTTTTTCCGGAGAAGGATCCGTAAACCCTTTAGGCAGCGGCGCATGTTCAGTAAATGTCATTCCTTTATAGCCTGATTTCAAGGCTGCCTCGACGTAAGATTCAAGCGTGTCATCGGAGCCGTGAGGACAGTATGCTGTATGAATATGGCCATCATAAACAATCATTTAAATACTCCTCTCTTGCCAAAGAAAATGGTTAGTTACTTCTTTATGGTAAAATCTTATTTAATTTTGCATTTTTTTTAGTCAAAATTCGTGTTTACATGTTATCATAAATACATTAAGTTTTAGTGGTTAGATGCTGATTATTTAACGATACGTTTAAAATTGTATCATAAATTCAAATTTTTTTTACATAGATCGCGATAGAAAGAAAGGAAGAAGGGGTGCTTCCTATGACATATGCCATCATAATAAGCTGTATTTGTATTTTGTTTGTACTTATTGTAGTTGGATCGGTGCTCAGAAAACGAATTTATAACGAGATTGACGAATTGGAAACTTGGAAAATTGAAATAATGAACCGTCCGCTGACCGAAGAAATTTCAAAAGTAAAAGGATTAAGCATGGTTGGTGAAACCGAAGAAAAGTTCGAAGCGTGGCGGAACGAATGGGATGAAATTGTCACGGTTTCTCTTCCGAATGTCGAGGAACTTTTATTAGATGCAGATGATACTGTAGACCGCTATCGTTTTACTAAAGCAAAAGGGATATTAAAAAAGGTCTCAGATGAACTCGATCGGATTGAAAACCGAATCAAGACGATTGCAGAGGAGATCGATGAATTCATTACGAGCGAAGAGTTAAATCGCGGTGAAATCGTTGAGGCAAAAGAACAATACAATGAGGCGAAAAAGTATTTTCTAAAACATATACGTTCATTAGGAAAAACAACGGATCTCTTTGAAAAAGAATTTAACGAGATTTATGAAACCTTTACTGAATTTGATCAACAAACAGAGCAAGGTAATCATTTAGAAGCCCGTCATATTTTAGTGAGTGGGATGGAAAGGTTGAAAGCGGTTCGTGAAAAAATGGAAGTCATTCCTGAGTTGCTCGTTATGCTGCTCTCAGACCTCCCCGCCAATCTGAAGGATTTGCGTGACGGTTTTGAAGAAATGGAAGAACAGGGATATGTGTTAAACCACATTGTTATTGAAAAAGAAATTGAAGCGATGCAGGAAAAAATAAAAACATTGTTGGACAGCGTCTATCAATTGCAGACGGATGAAGCCCAGCAAGGAATTGACGCTTTAAATAGTGAAATCGATCAATTATATGACATGCTTGAAAACGAGGTTGTTTCCAAAAAGTATGTGCTCAATGAAAAAGAATTATTGGCTGCTTCCTTAGCCGATATTCGAAAAGATTTAGGCATGCTAAGAGAAGAAACGGAAATGGTATCGCTTAGCTATCAAATTGATGAATCCGATCTTGAAATGCAAAAACGATTGGAAAAAATGTATAGTAAATTGCAAAAACGTTTTATGATTATAGAACAATCCATTGAAGACAAAAAGGATTCGTTTTCCGTCATTCGTGAAATGATGGAGGAGCTGGCCGTCCAACTTGAAAGTCTAAAAAAATCAAACGTAGAATATAAGGAAATTCTTATTAACCTTCGTAAAGATGAATTGCATGCAAAAGAGAAGCTAAAAGAGCTTCGCGCTAAATTACATAAAGCGAGAAGAATGGTGCAAGAGAGCAATTTGCCAGGGTTGCCTGATCACTATTTGAATACGTTAAGTAAAGCGGAAGGCTATATTCATGAAGTATCGAAACAGCTTGACGAAAAACCATTAGATATGGGAAAAGTAACGCATGTTCTTGAAAAAGCGCTGGAGGCTGTTGAAGAAGGTTATGACGAAACGAAAGAAATAATTGAAAATGCCTTGCTGGCTGAAAAACTGATTCAGTATGGAAATCGTTATAGAAGCTCAAATCAAACCGTATCGATCCGATTGATCGAAGCGGAAATTGCTTTCCGAAATTACCGCTATGAAGAGGCACTCGAAATTGCAGCAAGTGCTGTTGAAAGTGTTCAGCCCGGCATTACAAAAGAATTAAATATTAAGTTGAAGCAAGGAATATAATCAATCCTCCAGTTGAACGCTACAACTGGAGGATTATTTTCTTTCAGGTAATTAGCCATTATGATATGATTGAGTATTGTAGACTGCCATTCGAGGTGTAGTGATGATTTACTTTGATAATAGTGCAACGACGAAACCATTTAAAGAAGTTCTTGATACATATGTCACCGTTTCTGAAAATTATTTTGCCAATCCGTCTTCTATTCATTGTAAAGGGGGGGAGACTGAACGTCTTATCCATCAAGCAAGGAAAATGACAGCCTCGCTTTTGCATGTGAAACCGTCGGAAATTATTTTTACTTCGGGAGGAACGGAAGGGAATAATCTCGCGATAAAGGGCATTGCGTTAAAACATAGCGAGAGAGGGAAGCATTTAATTACGACAATGACAGAGCATGCAGCTACATTTGAGTCATTTAAATATTTAGAATCAATCGGATTTGATGTCACCTATTTACCTGTCGATGAAAAGGGCCGCATTTCTCTTGAAAAGTTGGAAAAAAGCATGAGAAAAGATACGATCCTTGTGTCCATCATGCATGTAAATAATGAAGTGGGTACGATTCAGCCCATTTTGGAAGCGGGAAATATTATCCGGAAGTATCCAAAAGCCTTTTTTCATGTCGACAATGTCCAGGGAATTACTAAAGTTCCTCTTTCCCTTAAAGAAGCTCACATTGATTTATGCACAATGTCCGGCCATAAATTTCATGGGCTGAAAGGAACCGGCATTTTATACGTAAGGGAAGGAGTGACACTTTCTCCGTTATTTACTGGCGGTTCGCAAGAAGGAAAATTGCGGGCCGGAACGGAAAATGTGGCTGGCATCGTTGCTACCGTTAAGGCGTTGCGTATGTCATTCGATCAAATGAAGCCCGGAGTAAAAAAAATGGAGCAAATTAAACGGTTTTTAATAAACGAGTTGTCACATATTCCAGGGGTATTGGTCAACACCCCTGAAACGCATTCGGCTCCTCACATTGTCAATTTTTCTGTTGAGAATATGAAGCCTGAAGTACTCATTCACAGCCTTGAAGAAAATAATGTATTTGTTTCGACTAGATCTGCCTGCTCCTCAAAGCAAGGGGGAGCTAGCCGCGTGCTAGTGGCAATGGGCTTTAATGAAACCCGCGCAACAAATGCAATAAGAATCAGCTTGGCTTATCAAAATACGATGGAAGAAGCGGAACGTTTTATAGAGCTACTTAAAGAATCAATTTCGAAATTACAAGAAGTGATGAGGTAAAAACGATGAATTATGATCATATTGTCGTTCGTTACGGCGAACTCGCTTTGAAAGGAAAAAACAGGAAATGCTTTGAAATGCAGTTAAAAGATACAGTGAAAAGGAAACTAAAGCCTTTTCCAAAAGTCACTGTGACGAAAACCCGTGACCGGATTTTAGTGGAGTTAAACGGAGAAGAATATAAGCCAATTATTGAAAAACTTCAAGAAGTATTCGGAATTCATGCCTTAAGCCTTGCCCTTAAAGCGGAAAATGAAATCGAAGCGATTAAAAAAGCGGCATTAAAAGCATTTGAAGAGCTTGAGTCCAATCCAAAAACTTTTAAAGTATCAGCAAAACGCAGCTATAAATCGTTTCCGATTAATTCCCAGGAATTGAACCATCATATCGGCGGCTATATTTTAAGTCATACGGACAACATTACAGTGGATGTCCACCATCCTGATGTAGAAGTGAAAGTAGAGGTCAAAGATGACGGCACGTACATTAGCTGCCTTACGTTTCCTGGCCCGGGGGGCTTGCCGGTAGGTGTTGGAGGCAAAGCAATGCTTATGCTTTCGGGCGGAATCGATAGTCCTGTTGCGGGTTATTTAACGATGAGGCGCGGCGTTCGGATTGAGGCCATTCACTTCCATAGCCCGCCATTTACAAGTGAACGGGCAAAACAAAAAGTTGTTGATTTAATGCAAGAGCTGACTCGTTTTGGAGGCAGAATGAAGCTTCATATCGTTCCATTTACCGCCATTCAAAAAACAATTAAAGACAAAGTTCCAGCGAGTTACTCGATGACCATTATGCGTCGAATGATGCTTAGAATTTCAGAACGTCTTGCCATCAAACAAAATGCATTGGCCATTGCCAATGGCGAAAATCTTGGACAGGTCGCCAGTCAAACGATCCATAGCATGTACACAATAAATGAAGTAACGAATGTCCCTATTATTCGCCCTTTAATTACAATGGATAAAATTGAAATTATGGAAATTGCAAGAAATATCGGGACGTACGATATTTCGATCAGGCCTTACGAAGATTGCTGCACAATCTTTTTGCCGTCAGCGCCAAAAACAAAACCAAAGCGGGATCGGGCCAACTACTATGAACAGTTAATTGAGGATATCGATGAGCTTATTGACGAAGCCATTGAAAATATCGAAGTCCTTTATTTTGATGAAGCTAAGAAAGAACAAGATCAAGCATTCAATGACCTTTTTTAAAGGTCAAAAAGCCGAAGTGGGAGTTTCCACTTCGGCTTAATTTTACCACGGATGACTTCGCTCTAATGGAAGCAATCTATAAGTACAGAGGGGGTGAAACAATCATGGCAGATAGAAATTCTAATCAATTATTAGTTCCTGGTGTCGAACGAGTGATTGATCAAATGAAAAACGAAATTGCTTCTGAATTTGGTGTTCAGTTAAGCGCTGATAACACATCTCGTTCAAATGGATCTGTTGGCGGTGAAATTACAAAACGTCTTGTTGCATTAGCTCAACAACAAATCGGCGGCGTTCAAAATAAATAATATGGCTTAAAGAGCGGTGAATCACCGCTCTTTTATTTATCTCTTTTTAAAGCTGACTATTAAAAATTTTCAAAAATTAGTTTATAATAGATCATAGACCATCTGTAAAAGGAGGAACAATTATGGCTCAGCTGCTGAATTTACAAGCACCGAACATGTATAATGCGACAGAAGAGATGGAGAAGTTTGCTGAAAATCCTACGGCAAAAGCTCTTGTCTGGAAAAATGAAAAGGGAGTTACAAAAGAACTTACCTATCGAGAACTTTTCGACGCATGCAACAAAACGGCAAATGCCTTGACGAAAATCGGATTAAAGAAAGGCGAAAAAGTTCTTGTACTTATGCCGCGAAAAATTGAAACGTATTACGTTTATCTTGCTTGCTTAAAAGCGGGCTTAGTTGTGATCCCAAGTTCGGAAATGCTCAGGCCGAAGGACTTAAGCTATCGAATTAACCATAGCGAGGCAAAAGCAGTTATTGTGGACGCTGCCTTTACCTCGAGCATCGACCAAATAAAAGAAGCTGTGCCAACGTTGCAATTTAAGTTAATCGTTGGGGGAACGAAGGAGAAATGGATCTCCCTTGATGAACTCATCCAAAGTGAAAGCGCTTTATTTGAACGTGTGTTAACGAATAAGGATGATATGGCATTTTTATCATATACTTCGGGTACGACAGGGCAGCCAAAAGGAGTTGTACATACACATGGATGGGCATATGCTCATTTACGGACGGCTGCAAAAAGCTGGTTAAATATTAAAGAAGGCGATAAAGTGTGGGCTACTGCCGGGCCAGGCTGGCAAAAATGGATTTGGAGCCCGTTCGTCTCCGTGCTTGGGTGCGGGGCGACCGGTTTTGTTTACGCGGGAAAATTTGATCCGAATGCGTACTTGTCACTTTTAGAAGAACAAGAAATTAATGTTTTATGCTGTACGCCTACGGAATACCGATTAATGGCGAAAGTGGACAACCTTTCAGAATACAAGCTCCCACATTTACGAAGCGCCGTTTCAGCGGGTGAGCCGCTTAATCGAGAAGTCATTGATACGTTTAAACAGCATTTTAACATTCTTGTAAGAGACGGTTATGGCCAAACGGAAAATACCCTTTTAGTTGGAACCATGGAGGGAATGGAAATAAGGCCCGGCTCGATGGGGAAACCAACACCAGGGAATATGGTTGAAATCGTGAATGAAGAAGGAGAGCCGGCAGGCGTTGGCGAAGTCGGTGATATTGCCGTCCATAAAAGCTCTCCAGCACTTTTTAAAAACTATTATAAAGATAATGAACGGACAAAAATGGCATTCCGTGGAGATTATTATTTAACGGGGGATAAAGCTAAAAAAGATAAAGACGGCTATTTTTGGTTTGAAGGACGTGGCGATGACATTATCATTAGCTCAGGCTATACGATCGGTCCATTTGAAGTTGAGGACGCCCTTGTTAAACATCCTGCCGTAAAAGAATGCGCCGTTGTTGCAAGCCCTGATGAAATTAGAGGGCATGTCGTCAAAGCATTTGTCGTTTTAAAAGGCGCGATACCGGATGACCAGGAACGGTTAATTAAGGATTTACAGAACCATGTGAAAGAATTAACAGCACCTTATAAATACCCGAGAAAAATAGAGTTTGTGAAGGAGCTCCCGAAAACAACTTCAGGAAAAATAAGAAGGGTGGAATTGAGGCAAAAGGAATTGCAATCCAGTTAAACGTAAAGACAGGTATAAAGCCTGTCTTTATCTATGTGATGTAAAGCAGGAAGGAGAGAGTAGAAATGGGTACGCTATATAAAGGCGGAACGATTTATACGATGAAAAACGAAGGGGATACGGTTGGAGCCGTCTATGCAGATCACTCTGGAATTATAGATATTGGCTCCGAAAAGGATCTAGTTTCGAACTATCAAGATGAGATCGAAGAAGTGGTTGATTTAAAAGGAGGAGTCATGTTTCCCGGCTTTGTCGACAGCCACCTTCATTTAATCGGACACGGGGAAAAGCTGATTCGTCTTGATTTATCGAAAGCAACTTCCGCAGCCGAAATGGTCGAATATTTAGAGGAAACGGTTAGCCATACGGGATTAGAAGAGTGGGTAATTGGAGACGGATGGAACGAAAATAATTTTCCCGATCGCAAAATCTTTCATCGCCTGGAATTAGATGAAATAGCGCCAAACCGTCCGATGTTTTTATCGAGAGTATGCCGGCACGCATTTTTAGCAAACACGAAAGCGCTTGAACTCGCAGGGATTACAGCAAAGACACCGGATCCGCCAGGAGGTATTATCGTTCGGGATGAAAAAGGAGAAGCAACAGGTCTGTTGCTCGATAGCGCGGCGGAGCTTGTGAAAAAAGTGATTCCGCCTGTAAGTGATTCGTATTTAAAACGAGCAATAACAACGTCGGTCGATGATCTTCTTTCTGTTGGATTAGTAGGGGGACATACGGAAGATTTAAATTATTATGGAGGGTTTGAACGAACAGTTTCGGCATATAAATCATGCATTGATGGCAGAGCGCGAAAGTTTAAAGCCCATCTTCTCGTTCATCATGAAGTTGCAGATCAATATAAGGGGTCCAATAAAGGCGTTTGCAGCCATTATCTTGAATTTGGCGCCATGAAAATTTTTTCGGATGGGGCTTTTGGAGGTCGTACGGCACTTTTAAGTAAACCATATAATGATTTGCCGGAAACGTCAGGTGTCGCGATACATACGCCCGGGCAATTAAAAAAGCTTGTTCAAAAAGCCAGGGAACATAAAATGGCGGTTGCCGTTCACACAATTGGTGATCTTTCTCTTCAATATACGATTGAAGCGATTACCTCCTGCCCACCGACAACGGATGCCCGTGATCGAATTATTCATGCCGGGCTTGTTCGCGAAGATCTTATCGGGCAGTTAAAAAAGCTTCATATTATCATTGATATACAGCCAGGGTTTGTTGCCTCTGATTTTCCATGGTTAATTGAGAGGTTAGGCGAAGAACGGGTGAAATGGGCCTACCCTTTTAAAACGATGCTAGAAAACGGCTTGCATTGTGCAGGAGGATCGGATGCACCGATTGAGCCTGTTAATCCGCTGTTCGGGATACATGCGGCCATTACTAGAAGAAAACCGTACGAATCGCATGAAGGATACGTAAAGGAACAAAAATTAACACCGTATGAAGCGATCGGGCTGTATACGACTGGAAGTGCCTATGCGATCAACAAAGAAAGCAAACGCGGAATGATTGCTTCGGGGTATGAAGCGGACTTTACCGTTTTTGACCGTGATTTATTAACCATTAGCCCGGATGACCTTTTAGAAGCAAACGTATTATATACGATTGTAGACAACACAATAGTTTATAAAAAAACGAATGTTTAACACATTCGTTTTTTTATTTTTGTAGTATGAAAATTGGGTTATATGTTAAACTTTGGAGGGAATATAATGAGGGGGCTAAAGGAGGATTTCATGAGCACAAAACGTTGGGTAGCATTATTGATCGCAGCGGCCTTATTTTTCACTTCGATTCTTTTTAAAATAGCTGTATCCATTACAACAGGGACGTTCAATAATTGGGAAAATGTAGTAATGCCTGAAGATGAATTTGAAGAAAAAGTAATGGAAAAAGGAAATGCGGATAAAAAAATCGTAGTACTGGACATTTCCGGTGTCATTCAAGATACGGGCGAAGTATCAGGCCTCCTGCAAAGTTCTGAATACAATCACCGCGAATTTCTAAAAATGTTGAAAAATGCCGGAAGTGATCATGATGTTGCGGGAATCATTTTACGGGTCAACTCACCGGGCGGCGGTGTCGTCGAAAGTGAAGAAATTCATTCGAAAATCGAAGAAGTGAAAAAGAAATATAAAAAGCCAATCTATGTTTCTATGGGCAGTATGGCAGCATCTGGAGGATATTACATATCGACGCCGGCAACTAAAATTTTCGCCAGTCCTGCGACAATGACCGGCTCGCTCGGTGTCATCATTCAATCAATGAATTACGGTGAACTGGCGAAAAAGTTTGGCGTCAAATGGAATACCATTAAAAGCGGCCCATATAAAGATATCATGTCTCCTGCACGGGAGATGACGAAGAAAGAGAAAGACATCATGCAAAGCATGGTTAACAATGCTTATGATCAATTTGTCCATGTCATTTCAAAAGGAAGACATATACCGGAAGAAGAAGTAAGGAAAATCGCCGATGGTAGGATTTATGATGGTCTTCAAGCGAAAAAATTGCATCTCGTAGATGAGATTGGATCGTTTGACGATTGTCTTCAAGCGATGAAAAAGGCAACAGGCAAAAGAGATGCCAGGGTTGTAAGCTATGAACAGTCTATTGGATTGAATTCCTTACTTTCAATGGGAATGCAGAAAATGATTTCGCCAAATAAAGATTTGCTTGGTATCAAGGAACTGTTAAGCAAACCACAGGCTCCGACGATTAAATATTTGTATACGGAATAGAGGTGATAAGATGAATAAAATCACGTTAGATGAAGAGCCAAAAGACGGGTATACGATTTTTCTCCCATTAAAATATGCCGGTTTTTGGATGAGGTTTTGGGCATTTCTCATTGACTTGATTGTGGTAGCAAGTTTAAATCGATTCGTATTGGCGCCATTTTTTAAAGTGGAAAACATTACGTTTGGGCCGTACGATATTTTTTCAGTGGAAGGGCTTGTTACAACCATTGTTCTTTATCTCTATTATGTCATTATGACAAAACTGACGGGCCAAACGCTTGGGAAAATGATTATGAATATCAAAGTGTTAAGTACGACAGGTGAGCCACTTACATGGGGAACGGTATTTTTTCGTGAAGTGATCGGAAAAATGATCAGCAAGTTCCTTTTTATCGGATATATCTTCGCCGCTTTTTCAAAACGAAAGCAAGGATTTCATGATTATTTTGCGGATACATATGTTGTCCATAAAGATGTGGCAGCGAATGAATAGAAAAAATAAAAAAGCTTACATTACTAGAAAAGGGTCATTTTTCTTTTGAAAAATGACCCCTCCTTTTTGCACCAGGAAGCGGCTATACGCCCCCTTTCGCAAATTGAACTTCGCGCTTTTAGATTGATGTTTATTTCTTTTCAATGACGTTCATAATGGGTATGAAAGGAAGATTTTGTATGAACGTCCTATTCATTATAATTAGTGCCATCATTGTTTTTTTCTTTGTTTTGTTATTTTCAAAATTAACCGTTCAAGTTTATTTTTCACGAGAAAAAAACAACGATCATCTCCGTATAAAATTAAGATTATGGGGAATTCTTTCCTATACGCAAGAAATTCCTATTATAAAATTCGATCCAAAAGATAAGGCGGTTGTATTGAAACAAGAGAAACATGCCGGCCAAAAAACAATTGCCGAGAATAAAAAGAAAATTACGATTGCGGAGATTATTGATGGAATAGAACAATTTAAACGATTTCTCACACATATTGCCGGATTTTATACGATTATAAAACGATTTTTACAAAAGGTCACTGTGAAAAATATTGAATGGCATAGCCGGATAGGGTTAGGCGATGCTGCCAGTACGGCTATTGCAGCTGGAGCGATGTGGGGAGTGAAAGGGAATGCACTCGGAATGCTTTACCGACTTGTAAAGGTAAAGGGAAGACCCAATCTTTCTGTTCATCCCCTTTTTCAAGGCACGACCGTCCAAACAAGAATGTCTTGTATGATTTCCTTTAGAATCGGGCAAGCTATTGTCGTTATGATTCAATTGTTAAAACATTGGAGAGCAAGTGGAGCTCCTATACGTTCAAGTAACTCAAAATACATGACAGGAGGTACATAACATGTCCGAACATCCAATTCAAGGGTTAATGAAAACAGCGATGGAAAATTTAAAAGAAATGATTGATGTCAATACTATTGTTGGTGATCCTGTTGAAACGCCCGACGGAAGTGTCATTTTAACCGTTTCAAAAGTAGGCTTTGGATTTGCGGCAGGCGGAAGTGAATTCCAAAATCAACAGCAACACTCTTCCAATCATGGCGATCAAAGCCATCAAGGACAAGGAGAAGAACTTCCTTTTGGCGGCGGTAGCGGCGGAGGCGTATCCATTACGCCAATCGCATTCCTCATTGTAAGCAACAATGGCATCAAAACGATTCATTTAGACAACAGTACACATCTTTATGAACGTTTATTGGATCTCGCTCCAAGTGTTGTCGAAAAAATCCAACAGATGATGGGCTCAAAGAATAACAATAAAGGAAATCAAAACACTACGACCTTTATGAAGAAGGATAATGTTGATTTTTAGTTAACTGCTTTTCGCAGTTAACTTTTTTATGTGCGTTTAAGTTGCAAGATCCGCTAAAATAGAGATATGATGAACATGTACATATATCTTAAAGGGAGGCTTTTACATGGGAGTAACGTTTAAAGAAAAACCAGTTACATTGTTAGGAAGCCAGGTTAAGGTAGGGGATAAGGCGCCGGATTTCAAAGTGCTTGCCAATGATCTTTCAGAAGTGACGTTAGCTGACACAAAGGGAACTGTCCGTATTATTTCTGTCGTTCCTTCCCTTGATACGGGTGTTTGTGATGCACAAACTAGACGGTTTAACGAGGAAGCTGCCAGGCTTGATAATGTCAAGGTGTTAACGATTTCCGTTGATCTTCCATTTGCGCAAAAACGCTGGTGTGGTGCAGCAGGCGTTGAAAATGTGCAAACTCTTTCCGACCATCGTGACCTTTCGTTTGGCAGGGCATATGGTGTTGCGATTGAAGAATTACGTCTTCTTGCACGGGCGGTATTTGTCATTGACAGTTCAGATACGGTAACATACGTAGAATATGTCGATGAAGTGACAAACCACCCGGATTACGAAGCGGCGATTGAAGCGGCTAAACAGGCAAAATAAGAAAATGCCCCGGATTTCTTCTCCGGGGCATTTTTATTTGATACAATGGATCCGTAATGTTATGAGCGGAGGAAAAAAGTATGAATTCATTTTCGAAAGTGGAACAGCTCTTTACAGTCCTTGACAAGACGACAGAAAAAATAAAAAACGACTTAGATCTTACCTATTTAGATGCGCTTGCCGAAAGCGGGGAAAATCTTGTATGTAACGAAATATCTGAGCGGCTATCTCCCCTTGTTAAACAATATGTGGAGCAAAAATATCATTCGGTTCAACTCGATCAACTGTCCAGAGAAGAAATCAGGAAGGCTTTTCAACTAGCCGTTTTAAAAGGAATGAAAGAAGCGATTCAGCCACATCACGCGATGACACCGGATTCAGTCGGAATCTTTGCAAGTTATCTCGCCGGTAAGCTTGTAGAAGAAAGAAGCGAACTAACCGTGCTTGATCCGGCTGTCGGATCGGGGAACTTGCTTACAACGGTTTTAAATCAGCTGCCAATGAAAAAGCAACAAAGCTATGGTGTGGAAATTGATGATACATTACTTCGGTTAGCATCGGTCATTTGCAATTTGCAAAAGCATTACGTCGAATTTTACCATCAAGATAGCATAAGGCCATTGTATGTGGATCCGGTTGATCTCGTTGTGTCGGATTTGCCGGTCGGCTATTATCCTGATGATGATGTCGCGAAAAGTTTTGCCGTTCATTCGGAGAAAGGGCATACGTTTGCCCACCATCTGTTGATTGAACAAAGTATTAACTATTTGAAAGAATCCGGTTTTGGGGTTTTATTAATTCCTAATTCTCTATTTACAAGCGAACAGGCGCCTCTTCTGCAAGCATTTCTAAAAGAAAATGCGGTGATTTTAGGAGTTGTGCAGCTTCCTTTAAGTCTGTTTAAACAAGAAAGCCAGGCAAAAAGTATTTTATTGTTGCAGAAAAACGGCCCTAAAACAAAAAAACCAAAACAAGCGCTGCTCGTAGAACTCCCGTCATTTTCAAAAAAAGACGCACTTAGAGGTGTGATGAAGCAGATGGATGAATGGTTTCAAAATGATTGGAGAAACTCTTAATACAAACATTTAATTATTACAAATCTGTTAAAATGCTTTAAAGTCTCGAAAAATGATGGTATAAGTATGAAGTTAAGATTTTAGCGAAAAAGAAGCACTTGCTCTTTAGTAAGTACTTCTTTTTCTAATGTTAGGAGTGTCAAGTATGTCTAAAATAATGGCAATTAATGCAGGAAGTTCCTCATTAAAATTTCAATTGCTTGAAATGCCTGAAGAAAAAGTATTGACAAAGGGCATTGTTGAGAGAATTGGACTGCAAGATTCCATTTTTACGATAGAAGTAAATGGAGAAAAAATAAAAGAAATCACCACAATTAAAGATCATTCTATTGCGGTTCAAATGCTCCTGGATAAATTACTTAAACATCATATTATTTCATCTTATGATGAGATTGAAGGACTCGGCCATCGGGTCGTCCATGGTGGAGAACGATTTAGCGATTCAGTTCTCATTACTGATGAAGTAATAAAGGAAATAGAAGATTTATCCGATTTAGCGCCGCTTCATAATCCGGCCAACGTGACGGGGATCAAAGCATTTAAAACCATCCTTCCTAACGTCCCGGCTGTAGCTGTATTCGATACGGCATTTCACCAAACGATGCCGGAACAATCGTTTTTATATAGTTTGCCTTATGAGTATTATGAAAAGTACGGCATTCGAAAATATGGGTTCCACGGCACTTCTCATAAATATGTTTCAGAACGTGCGGCTGAACTTCTGGGCCGTCCAATTGAACATTTGCGGCTTATTTCTTGCCACCTTGGCAATGGAGCAAGTATTGCCGCGATTGAAGGCGGCAAATCGATTGATACATCTATGGGATTCACGCCTCTTGCAGGGGTAATGATGGGAACTCGTTCCGGAAATATTGATCCAGCCTTAATTCCATATATTATGGAGAAAACAGGGCAATCTGCTGAGGAAGTAATTGATGTTTTAAATAAACGAAGCGGAATGCTCGGTATATCAGGATTCTCTTCAGACTTGCGCGATATTGAAGATAAGGCATCCGAAGGTAATGAGCGTGCCGAATTAGCGCTAGAACTATTTGCATCAAGAATCCATAAATATATTGGGTCGTATGCGGCACGGATGGCTGGCATTGATGCGATTATTTTTACGGCAGGAATTGGCGAAAACAGTGATGTAGTCCGCGCGCGAGTTCTTCGCGGCCTGGAATTTATGGGAGTTTACTGGGACCCTAGCCTTAACAAAGTACGCGGCAAAGAGGCATTTTTGAACTACCCTCATTCGCCTGTAAAAGTCCTTGTCATCCCAACGAACGAGGAAGTTATGATCGCAAGAGACACGGTGCGGCTATCAAAAGAAAGTTAAAAATGGGAGCGGAATATACCGCTTTCATTTTTTTTATGCATATAAAAAGGTATAATAGAAACAAAACGGTTGTACTTGGAGGAATGTTATGAGCTGGACACCGCGAGAAGAAAAAGTTTGGCAAGACATAGAGAATTGGGAAGCGCGCTATTTTACATATGAACCGACAGATTTTGAAATGACATATGAACGATGGATTAACGGACAATTAGAAAGAATGAATCCTGGAGTAATCGAAAAATTAAATCAAGCGATTGATACATCGTTATTTCATATCCATTCTTTCATTCAAAACTCAAGACAACAAATGGATTTGCGCCAGCGGCTGCTGACAGGGGCGCGCACGTTCCGGGAAGATATAGAAACGATTGAAGATATGAAACGATGTACAGTTGACCAGCTTGCCTTTATCGCAGAACAACAAATCGCAAGAAACCGTCTTCTCTCATTGGCGCAAGGAGGACTGTCGGGAACGGGAGGACTGCTTTTTCTAGGCGTCGACATTCCCGCTCTTATAACGATTCAAGTTCGTTCGGTGCAATATATTGCGATGAACTATGGCTATGATATTGACCGCCCGTCAGAAATGATGATGTCATTAAAAGTGTTTCACGCAGCGACTCAGCCGAAACGATATCAGGCAGAAAGCTGGCGGCAATTGCTGGAAGAAATTCAAAGAGAACGCGACCCTCTCTTTTATGAGGGGGATGATACGGTAGCCGATCTTTCCTGGATGTCGTATCCTTTAAAGCAAGGGATAAAAGGGATGGCAATTATGCTATTGCGCAAAAAAATCGTTCAGGGTATTCCGCTCTTTGGCATTGCTTTTGGGGCGGGGATGAACTACCAGCAAACGCGAACAATTACGGAATTTGCCCATAAATTTTATCAAAAACGTTTTTTACTAGAGAAGCGAGGATAGATCAATGAGTGTTCAAGAACATAAGGCACTTGCTCCTACGTCCGTTGGCTGCAAGGTCATTACCGTTAGTGATACAAGGACTGAAAAAACGGATAAAAGCGGGAATTACATAGTAGATAAACTTAAAAGCGAAAATCATTCAGTCATCAACTATTGCATTGTAAAAGATGATCGGGTTGAAATTATGAAAGCCATTCAAGAGGGAGCGAGACATCCAGAGATTCAAGTGATCTTATTGAACGGAGGAACAGGGATCTCAAAACGGGATGTCACGTATGAGACAGTTCAAAGTCTTCTCGAAAAAGAAATCGTAGGCTTCGGCGAATTGTTTCGGATGTTAAGCTATACAGAAGATATCGGGGCAAGCGCTATGTTAAGCCGGGCCATTGCCGGTGTTTACGAGAATACCGCCATTTTTTCGATGCCGGGGTCGACAGGCGCGGTCAGGTTAGCAATGGAAAAATTAATTTTAAACGAAATCGGTCATGTTGTTCGAGAATTAAGTAAATAACCGGGTATTTCTTTCGAGGAGGTAGTTGATGAACAAACAACGAAACTTCCATTGCTGTGCTTCATGCATTCATTATCGCATCGAAAAGATGAATAGTGGGGGTACTATTTACATGTGCGCAAGGCTCGGATATGAGACGAAGCCGACGTACAAGTTTAATTGCTGGACACCGAAAGAAAACGTTAAAAAGTTAATCGCAAAATATGAAAAATCCTAAACGGCACTTCGTTTAGGATTTTTCACTGATGAAATTTCAATGAAAGATTCTGGTCGATTCGATACCAGAGCCATAAATCATTGATGATGGAAGCAAGCTCCGCGATCTCTGTATTTAGCAGGCACGAACGGTCGAAGTCTTCCTCACATGCGAGTTCTTCCTGTTTTTGATTAATCACTTTTTCGATGGAAAAAATTCGATCCGGTATCGTTCCCCTGATCGTTTCCCAGCGGGCGAGAATCATCTCCTGGACATTTTTCGGGTACTCTTCCCATAAAGACTCAAGTGAGGGCAATTCAATGCCAAGCCGTTCATTGTACAAAAAAGAAAAAGTCACTCCTACCACCTCTAACTTATTGTATAACAAATGATTAAAGAGGAGCCAGCAATAATTAAGCTAAGCCTGTTTTTATTAATTTTTATACAAATTTACTCATAAATATTGAAATTCAATTCAATTCTTGTTATAGTGTGCATAGAATAATTTGAAGAGGCCATTGGATGCTTCTTTTTATTTAAACATAAATGTATAAAAATACATTAATAAGAATGTATATTCATAAAGGAGATGGGAGAAATGGCGAAGAAAAAAGTGGTCCTTGCATATTCCGGAGGATTAGATACATCAGTTGCCATCAAATGGTTGCAAGAGAGAGGCTATGATGTTGTTGCATTGGGATTGGACGTCGGGGAAGGAAAAGACCTTGAGTTTGTCAAACAAAAGGCCCTCCAGGTAGGCGCTGTTCAGTCATATATTTTAGATGTAAAAAAAGAGTTTGCAGAAGAGTATGTTCTACCAGCATTACAAAGCCATGCACTATACGAAGAGAAATACCCTCTCGTATCGGCGCTGTCAAGACCGCTTATTGCGAAAAAATTAGTTGAGATTGCAGAAGAATGCGGGGCACAGGCAGTAGCTCATGGCTGCACAGGGAAAGGAAATGACCAGGTACGTTTTGAAGTATCGATTGCAGCGTTAAATCCAAACCTTGAAATCATTGCACCTGTCAGAGAATGGGCATGGTCCCGCGAGGAAGAGATTGAATATGCGAAAAAGAATAATATTCCGATTCCAATTGATCTTGATAGCCCGTATTCGATCGATCAAAACCTCTGGGGAAGAAGCAATGAATGTGGGATTTTGGAAGATCCATGGGCAGCGCCTCCTGAAGATGCGTATGAACTGACTTCTTCTATTGAAAAAGCGCCGGATACCCCGGAAATTATTGAAATTGAATTTGAAAGCGGAGTGCCTGTTGCCTTAAATGGCGTGAAATATGAGCTTGACCAATTGATTTTAGAGCTGAATAAAATCGCCGGGCTTCACGGAGTCGGACGCATTGACCATGTCGAAAACCGATTAGTCGGCATAAAGTCGCGTGAGGTGTATGAATGTCCTGGCGCAATCACACTCTTAAAAGCCCATAAAGAATTAGAAGATATTACATTAGTAAAGGAACTTGCCCACTTTAAACCGGTAATCGGGAAAAAGTTGACTGAGCTTATTTATGAAGGATTATGGTATTCCCCGCTTCGCAACGCGCTTGAAGCGTTTTTGAAAGAAACGCAAAAAAACGTTACCGGCGTTGTGAGAGTAAAATTATTTAAAGGCCATGCCATTGTTGAAGGGCGAAAATCACCTTTCTCATTATATAATGAAAAATTGGCGACATACACGACGGAAGATGAGTTTGACCATCAAGCAGCGGTAGGATTTATTTCCTTATGGGGACTGCCGACAAAAGTAAATAGCATGGTTCAGAAAAATGAGGTGAAAGCATGAGCAAATTATGGGGCGGCCGTTTTACACAAACAGCAGAACAATGGGTAGATGAATTCGGCGCTTCCATTTCTTTTGATCAGCAATTAGTAAAGGAAGATATTACTGGAAGTATCGCTCATGTTACGATGCTCTCTAAATGCGGTATTCTTGCGGAAGAAGAGGCTGAAACGATCAAAAAAGGTTTAGAGACACTTCTTGCAAAAGCGGAAAATAATGAGCTTGATTTTAAGGTTGAATACGAAGATATTCATTTAAACATTGAAAAAATGCTGACCGACGAGGTAGGCGCTGTCGGCGGCAAGCTCCATACAGCAAGAAGCCGAAACGATCAGGTTGCGACTGACATTCATTTATACATGAAAAAAGAAGTAACATCTATTATTGAGCAGCTAAACCGATTGCAATCTGTTCTCGTACAACTCGCTGAAAAGCATGTCGAGACGATCTTTCCGGGATACACTCATCTTCAGCGGGCCCAGCCGATTTCATTCGGCCACCATCTGCTTGCTTACTTCTGGATGTTCGAGCGCGATAAAGAACGATTAAGCGAAAGTTTAAAACGGATTAACGTTTCTCCTCTTGGCGCAGGAGCGCTTTCAGGTACAACGTTCCCGATTGATCGTGAGTTGACAGCAAAGCTTCTCGATTTTGGTGCGGTTTATAAGAACAGTTTGGATGCGGTTAGCGATCGCGATTTTCTTATCGAATTTTGCAGCAATGCTTCTATGATTATGATGCATTTGTCCCGTTTTTGTGAAGAGCTTATTTTATGGTCGTCACAAGAATTTCAATTCGTTGAAATAAGCGATAAATATGCGACAGGCTCGAGCATGATGCCGCAAAAGAAAAATCCGGACATGGCTGAATTAATCAGGGGGAAAACGGGCCGGGTCTATGGTAGCTTAATGACATTGTTAACAGTCATGAAAGGATTGCCACTTGCCTATAACAAAGATATGCAAGAAGATAAAGAGCCAGTTTTCGACAGCGTCAAAACGATTAAAGGTTCGCTTGCTATTTTTACAGGAATGATGGAAGAAATTACGGTCAATAAAGATAAAATGGAAAAAGCAGTCTCGCAAGACTTTTCCAATGCGACAGAACTTGCTGATTACCTCGTCAATAAAGGCATTCCGTTTCGTGAAGCTCACGAAATTGTTGGCAAGCTCGTTCTAACATGTATTGAAAATCATATATACTTATTGGACTTGCCAATGAACATATATAAAGAAGCGTCCTCTTGCTTTGAAGAAGATGTGTATGATTTCCTTCACCCATACAAAGTGGTAGAGCGAAGAAATTCTTTAGGAGGAACCGGTTTCAGTGCGGTCCAGGCAGCCATTGAAGAAGCAAAAAAACGAATCTAAAAAGATGAGGCGTATATGCCTCATCTTTTTTGACGAGACGAAGTTGAATTCGGAGAATAGCCAATTTTATCTTATTCAACAATTAACTTCAACTAGTGCTTTAGCTATTGTTTCGTGTTTACATTTCAATTGAATAGGGTAAAGATACAATATACCCAACACCTGGATGAATTCATAAGATGAAGGAGACGATCGAAGATGGATACAAAAACACTCTTATTACCGAACTTGGAAATGGCATATGTTGATGAAGGGGAAGGAAAGACTATCGTTCTTCTTCATGGTTTTTGCGGAAGTCATAAATATTGGACAAAACAAATTGAAGAACTGGCAAAAGACTACCGCGTCATTGCACCTGATCTTAGAGGTCATGGGAAATCGACAATTACAAATGAAACAACAACAATAGAAAGCATGGCGGATGATATCAAGTGGCTACTTGATAAGCTGAACATCGAAAAAGTAACGATGTTTGGCCATTCGCTCGGAGGATACATTACTCTGGCATTCGCCGAAAAATATGAAGAGATGTTAGAAGGCTTTGCGCTCGTTCATTCGACCGCCCTCCCCGATTCAGAAGAAGCGAAAAAAGGAAGAATGCTTAACATTGAAAGAGTCAAACGAAATGGTATTCATTCGTTAGTGGATCACTTAATTCCGAAGCTGTTTTCTGCAAAAAATGTAGAGGAGAAGGCAAAAGCGGTGGAAGTGGCGAAGGAAATCGGTTATGTAACTTCGCCGGAGGGCGCGATTGCCGCACTGGAAGCAATGAAAGACCGCCCGGATCGAAATAGCCTACTTGAAAATACATCTTTGCCTGTATTATTAGTTGCCGGTAAAGAAGACAGTGTGATCCCGCTGGAAAATGCGTTTTCTGCAACAAAAGAAACCATTATTCAATATACGATAGAAAAGGCAGGCCATATGAGTATGTATGAAGAGCCGGACGAATTGATTCATGTGATGCGGAGCTTTTTGCGATCCCATTAAATGAGATGACTGTGGAATATTGGAATAGTAACATTTCCTTCGTTGATAAACAATAAGTGATGATGTCACTTTTGAGGAGGAAATGGAGAATGGAAAAAGATAAAAAAAATCAAACGATAGAATTTGATGCTGAGGGTGTTGAAACTGTCAGCCAACAAATTCAAGAAGCTTATCAAAGCGGTGTTATTGATCCAATCGGGCAAAATGAAAGAAGAACACAACTTGATGAAGAAGAAAGCTTAGATTAAAGCTTAAATAAAGAATCATCCGAAAGGATGATTCTTTATTTGATAATATGAAGTTCTTTAGGAAACTTAGTCAGGCTTTCAGGACCATTTTCAGTCACGTAAATGTCGTCTTCAATACGAACACCGCCGATATCTGGCACATAAATGCCCGGTTCAATCGTAAAGGTCATTCCCGCTTTAACTTGCTCATCATTATTTGAACTCATCGATGGGAATTCATGAACTTCCAGTCCTAAACCGTGGCCGATTCGGTGAGGGAAGTATTCGCCATAACCTGCTTCTTCAATCACTTTTCTTGCCGCCAGGTCAATGTCACCAAGCCGGGTTCCCGGTTTTGAAACAGCGATTGCAGCTTCTTCAGCTTTTTTTACAATTTCATAAATTTCTCGTTGCTTTTCGCTTATACTTTGGTAAGCAAACGTACGGGTAATATCTGAACAATATCCGTCTACTACAACACCGAGGTCAAACAATACGAAATCGCCCGGTTGAATTTCCCTTAACCCCGGGGTGCCATGAGGCTGGGCGGACTTCTCGCCAAAAAGAACCGTCGTTGAAAACGACATTTCCGATACACCTTTTTTCTTTACTTCAAATTCGATTTGTGCCACCATTTCTTGTTCCGTTTTCCCTTTTGCAATAGTAGACATGCCAACTTCTACGGCAAAATCGGCTAATCGAGCTGCTTCTCTCATCGCTTTAATTTCATCTTCAGATTTAATGATTCTCATTGCATTTAACTGATGTTCAGCAGAAACGAGCTCAGCATTTGGGAAAAGCGATAAAAGATTCAATCCGCGCTCGTACGAAATCTGTTCTTTTTCAACCGCAATGGACTCAATAGCCCTTATATTACGTTTGCTAACGGCTTTACCAAGCAAGTCCCATGGATTTTCAGAATCAGAATAACCGATAATTTCGTCTTTAAATCCAGCTGCTCTTGCCTGAGGAGCTTCCATGCCAGGACAAACAAGGATCGGTTCTTGATCCGGGAAGACCATTACCCCGAGCAATCTTTCATGAGGATGGCAAAGAAAGCCTGTCAAATAATATACATTTGCTGTGGAAGTAACGAAAGCACAGGAAATGTTTTGTTCACGTAACGAATTCGCAAATAATTGAATACGTTCTTTCATGGAAATGTACTTCCTTTCTTTTAAAATAACTCCATAGTTACTGTACCACTTAGAAAATGGGTTGTAAAATGAAGCTTATTTAATACAAAATTTGCAGGAAATCGGGTATGATGGACGAAAAGATATAAGCGAAGGAGTTGATTGTATGAAGGTCACTTATCACGGCCATTCAGTTATTGAAATTCAAACGGAGAAACACAACATTTGGATCGACCCGTTTATTTCGGGAAATAAACTTTGCGATGTAGAAGCCGATCAAGTGAATCCGGATGTCATTTTATTAACTCATGGACACGGAGATCATGTTGGAGATACATTTGAAATTGCAAAGAGAACGAATGGTCTTGTCGTAGCACCAAATGAACTTGCGAATTATATCGCAAGTAAGGGGATTGATAGTCATCCGATGCACATTGGTGGCGGCTATCAGTTTGAATGGGGCTATGTAAAACTGACTCAGGCTTTTCATGGGTCAAGCTATACGGAAGAGGACGGGACGATTATTTATACCGGAATGCCCGCCGGACTTTTGTTTACCGCCGAGGGCAAAACCATATACCACGCGGGTGATACCGCCTTATTTTCCGATATGAAACTCATCGGTGAGCGAAACAAAGTGGATGTGGCATTTTTGCCAATTGGCGACAATTTTACAATGGGTCCTGAAGACGCTTTAACCGCAGCCGAATGGATAAACGCCGGTCTTACTGTCCCGATCCACTATAATACGTTCCCGATTATTAAACAAGATCCGAATGACTTTGTATCGCGTTTAAACGTGAAAGGCAAGGTGATGGAACCAGGAGAAGCTTTGGAACTTTAAAACAAAGTTGCTAATGGCAACTTTATTCGTCTACCTCCCTCTGGACTTGCATAAAGTACTAATAGGGAGGTAATTTCATATGATCAACATGTCAATGTTTCGTATTTTAGCGATGATCGTCTTGCTTTATTATGCAATCCCTCGTTTAGATTTCTCCGGAAATGGCCTTTCATTTGCTTTTTCGGTAACTTGGTCAATTTATGCAGTTCTCGTCATCGGTGGACAAGTGTTGGCGATCAAAGAAGCCTCTAAGAAGCGGCTAAACGTCCAGTCCGGTAAATCGAAGGAAAATAAGCCACAAAAATACCGTTCGTATAGTAGATAGAATTGTCTTTCCGTTCAAATATCTGTATACTTAAACCTGTATCAGTACACTAAAGTATAACAGGTTATACAGATAGTAAACTAAAGGAACGGTGAGAAGTTTGGCAACCAAACACGAACAAATCCTTGAATATATTGAATCGCTAACGATTGGTGAGAAAATTTCCGTAAGGCAAATCGCAAAAGCGCTTTCCGTCAGTGAAGGGACGGCATATCGTGCCATTAAAGAAGCGGAGAATCAAGGCATTGTCAGCACAATTGAACGGGTTGGCACGATTCGCATTGAACGAAAAGTAAAAGAAAATATTGAGAAACTTACCTTTGCTGAAGTCGTTAATATTGTAGAAGGCCAGGTTCTTGGCGGACGTGAGGGCCTTCATAAAACGCTGAATAAATTTGTAATCGGGGCAATGAAACTTGATGCCATGATGCGTTATGTGGATCCTGGCAACCTGCTTATTGTTGGGAACCGTACAAATGCCCATCAACTTGGTTTAAAAGCGGGTGCAGCCGTTCTTATCACAGGTGGTTTTGATACGGATGATGAAGTAAAAGAACTGGCTGATTCGCTAAAACTTCCTGTTATTTCTACAAGCTACGATACATTTACAGTCGCAGCTATGATTAACCGGGCGATATACGACCAATTAATTAAAAAGGAAATTGTCCTCGCCTCCGATATCTTAATTCCCATTTCCAAAACGTACTTTTTACATGCAACGGATCGAATAGAAAAATGGCATGAATACAATCAAAAAACGAACCATAGCCGCTATCCTGTTGTGGATGACAATTTAAGGGTCGTCGGTGTTGTTACATCGAAAGATATTATTGGAATGGATAAACACCTGTTGATTGAAAAAGTAATGTCGAAATCGCCGATCACAGTCAATGAAAAAACGTCAGTCGCCTCATGTGCACATATGATGATTTGGGAAGGGATCGAACTCCTTCCGGTTATCAATCAATCACATAAATTGCTTGGCATTTTGACGAGACAGGATGTATTAAAATCGCTTCAAATGATTCAAAAGCAGCCTCAAGTTGGAGAAACGTTTGATGACCTTATCACAGCAGGTTTAACAGAAATAAAAGATTCTCATGATGTGAAATACCGCTGTGAGGTAACTCCGCAAATGACGAATTATTTAGGAACCGTTTCTTATGGCGTCATAACAACATTAGTGACAGAAAGTGCAAGCAGGGCACTCAGAAAAGTAAAAAAAGGGGACCTCGTCGTCGAGAATATTACCTTTTATTTTATTAAACCTGTCCAAATTGAACATACGATTGAGATTGTTCCAAAAGTGCTTGAAGTAAGCAGGAAATTCGGAAAAGTGGATGTCGAAGTTCATCATGAAGGGGTTGTCGTTGGAAAGGCTCTTCTAATGGCGCAAATCATTGACCATCGATCATAAGAAAACCATGCTCAGGTACATGGCTTTCCTTATGATTTTGCTTTAGTCGCTTCCTCAATCGCAAGAGGCAACAGGTGGCGGTACATTTTATAACCGAATATCATCATGACTAGGCCATATAAAGAAAAGATAATCGCTACCCATAACTGGATTCGGCCCTCCAACATGGAAAGTTGATTAAGGCCAAAAGAGAATAAGAAACAGCCTAAAGCGATTTTTCCTTTTGATCCGACCCATCTTTTTTCAAAAGGAGCTTTCGTTCGGAATTCCTTCGCTTTAAAAAAAATATAGAGACTAAAAGAAATAACGATGAGAATTACAAAAACCGGCATTCGATAACCTCCATTTCTTATTCTATTGTATAGGTTCTTAAAAAAAAATGCCAGATTCCAAAAAAGGATTTTATTAATCGCTTGCGGAAGTTAGGGGGATGCAAATGAAAGAAAAAATACTGAAAGAAATTCAAAACTATGAAACGATTATTATTCACAGACACGTTCGTCCTGATCCAGATGCTCTCGGGTCACAAGGGGGACTTGGGAAAATTATTCAAGCGAGCTTTCCGGAAAAGAACGTCTATTTGGTTGGCGAAGAGGATGAATCGTTAACCTTTTTAGTAGAAATGGACCATATTGCCGACAGTGCCTATGATGGCGCGCTTGTCATTATATGCGATACGGCAAATGTTCCGAGAATTAGTGATGATCGCTATACGTTAGGAGACAAACTTATTAAGATTGACCATCATCCGAATGAAGATCCTTATGGCGATATTATGTGGGTTGATCCTACAGCAAGTTCGGTTAGCGAAATGATTATGGAGTTTTATGAATTTGGCAAAGATAAGGGGCTTGTTTTGTCCGATGATGCGTCAAGACTGTTATATGCAGGAATAGTTGGAGATACCGGAAGATTTTTATATTCCAACACGAGCGAAAGAACGTTCCAATATGCTGGAAAACTGATCCAAAAAGATTTTTCTCCGCAAGCGATTTATGACAAAATGTATGAAGTAAGAGAAAATGTTGTACGATTAAACGGATATGTTTTGCAAAATTTTTCAATCATTGACGGGTGTGTTGGCTACATTTATCTTTCGAAAGAAATCTTAAATGAATTTAATGTCACTGTTAGTGAAGCATCACAGCTAGTGAATAGCTTTTCGAATGTGGCAGGACTTAGGGCATGGGTGTTTTTTGTAGAAGAGCCCGATCAAATTCGGGTAAGGCTCAGGTCAAAAGGGCCGGTAGTCAATAAACTGGCAGCGAAGTTCAATGGAGGAGGCCATCCGCTGGCTGCAGGAGCGACCGTTCATACGATGGATGAAACGAAACAAGTGCTCGAGGAATTGCGAATGGTATGCAAGGAATATTATAAACAATAAAAGACCTCTCAAGGTTTACTCTTGAGGGTCTTTTTTACGTGAGGATTTTAGTTCTTCTCTTGAGGAATGAACCAGGAACCAAGATCTGTCACATCCTCATGAACAGGGATTTGAAGTTTTTCAATCTCCTTTTTGATTAATTGAGCTTCTTCTTTTGTATCAGCAAAAGCGGAAAACCCATTTTGAAGTTCTTTTACTTTTGCCCGGGCAATTTCTTTACGATTAATAATCATACAAATTACCCCCTTTTAAATGAGTTACTTTTATTTTATACAATAACAACTTGAATTGCTATTAATCTGTTTGAATTGTCACAAAATAGTAAAGAAAGTCTGCCAATAATCGCAATTATTTTATGAGGGGGATCACTTTCACATGAACTTCCATCGTTGTGTATAAAAATAAATGTTGGACGACCACTCTGTATTTGTTATCATCTACAATGAATTCTTTATTTTGCAACGTTCGGATCACAAGATCTTTCATTGCTGCAAGAGATTCGATATTTTTGCCAAGCAAGTTTTCTAATTCATCTTGCACTTCCTGGGAGATTTCATACATTGTGATGCCGGGCAGGCGCAGGTCGTTTTTGTTCGTAATTTGAACTTGAATTTCCTGCAGCTTTAATTTTTTTTCTTGCTCCTTGTTACTTTTTTCATATTCGCCGATCCAATGTTTGATTTTACCGTTTAAATCTTGAATTCGATCCTGGTACTTTTTGATTTCGTGAATGTAATATTCCTGGAGATTGCCGAATTGAATTAAAAAAAATACCCAGCCAATTAGAAAGCCCAGGAGCACACCGGCAAAAAAACGCTGATATCCCTTTCTTGTAAAAAAGTAAGACGGAATCCTCATAAATTCAAACTCTCCTGTGTCAGCCACTTAATTAATAGCGTCCCCGTATTGGCTCCGGCCATCGCAACAAGTATAATGATGATTTGTTTAATGATTTCAGTAGAAACGCCATGGAAAAAATTCCGTTCAAATAGATTAAATGTATCAAATGTTCCGCCAATCGCTGAAACAATTGCCCAAATTTTTAGCTGATCGGCGATTTTCACCGTTTCTAAAATAGGAGCTTTACCGACTAAAAACGCTGCAAGGCCTCCAATGATTGCACCGCCAAGAATGACGCCGAATGATGTAAAGAAACTTATCACTACTTTCGCTACATAATTCGCTATCGATTCTTCCATACATCATCCCTCTCTCTTTTAAAAAGATGTTTCGTGTCTCTAGTTTATAAGTATGGGACAGGGAGGGTGAGTATGCTTGTTTTATATGTGGGCCAAAAAGTTGTACAATAGTTGTTAGAGATGCAAGAATATAAGGATGTGTACAAATGGGAATGGTTCCATTGCATATACATAGTGAATACAGTTTACTTGAAAGTTCATGCCGGATAAAAGAACTTGTCTCCCGTGCAAAATCACTCGGTTATAAGGCGCTTGCCATTAGCGATAAGATTAACATGTACGGTGTTATCCCTTTTTATAAGGAATGTGTTAAGCAAAATATTCAGCCGATTATTGGCTTAGAGATAAATGTGCTTTTAACGCCTGGCGAAAATCACCTTAAACCAGCAGAGATAGCGAAATTGCTCTTCTATGCAAAAAATCAAAAAGGATACGAAAATTTGTTGCAGATAAGTTCTCTTTTGTTATCGAATCCCTCTTATCGCGAGCCTTACTTGCAAAAAGAAACCATTTTTCGGCATAAAGAAGGTTTAATTGCTATTTCTTCGGGAATAGAAGGAGAAATTCAACAGCTTATTCTTCGCAACAAAAAGGAGCGGCTGCAGGAAGTATTAGAGCTTTACAAAGAGTGGTTTAAAGAGGACTTTTATCTAGGGCTTGAAGATCACGGGATCGGAAAAGAGAGAATGCTAAACCTTGAGCTTGTCAAATTGTCCAGGGCGAAGGGCATCCCGCCTGTCGTTTCAAATGAAATCTATTATTTAAAAAAGGAAGATGCGAAAGCTCACGACATACTTCTTTGCATTAAAAATGGGCAGAAAATAACCGACCAGAACCGAATATCCTTGCCAGGGAACGAGTTTTATTTAAAATCAGAAGAAGAGCTTTTTGAAAGTTTTGAATATGTGCAAGAAGCGATTGATAATACAAGGAAAATTGCAGCTTCCTGCCAGCTTAACCTGGCATTTGGACAGAAGCTATTGCCAGAGTATCCGCTTCCTCCCGAAGTTTCTGCTTCCGATTATTTACGCAAGTTATGTTTAAACAATGTGAAGGAGCGCTTTTCCCATGTTTCAAATGCCGTAAGAGAGCGGTTGGACTATGAATTATCGGTTATTGATAAAATGGGGTTTGCCGATTATTTCTTAATTGTTTGGGATTTTATGAAATTTGCCCATGAGTCCGGAATGATCACAGGACCAGGAAGGGGATCGGCAGCAGGATCGCTTGTCGCCTATGTGCTCTATATAACTGATGTTGATCCTCTCCAACATGAATTGCTGTTTGAGCGGTTTTTGAATCCGGAACGTGTTACGATGCCGGACATTGATATAGATTTTCCCGACACGAGGCGGGATGAAGTCTTGCAATATGTAGCTTCGAAGTACGGTAGAGATCGGGTTGCGCAAATTATTACGTTTGGGACGTTAGCTGCTAAAGCTGCTGTAAGGGATGCAGGAAGGGTGATGAACCTGCCCGCTTCATTAATCGATTCCGTCTCAAAACAGATTCCTTCTCGTCCGGGAATGTCGTTAAATCAAGCGATAGAAGAATCACCCGGGTTAAAAAAATTAATCACCGAGTCTAAAGAAGTTAAAGCATTGATGGATATCGCCATGAGCCTTCAAGGACTGCCAAGGCATGTTTCGACACATGCGGCCGGTGTCATTATTAGCGGAAGGCCATTAACGGATATTGTTCCCGTTCAATCCGGACATGATGGCATAAGCTTAACTCAGTATAGTATGGAATGGCTTGAGGAAATCGGCTTATTGAAGATGGACTTTCTCGGCCTTAGAAACCTTTCTTTAATTGAAACGATTTGTACGCTTATTGAGTCAGGCACTGGAAAAAAAATTGACCTCAAGTCCATCCCATTTAATGATCAAGCGACTTTTGAATTATTAAGCCTTGGAGATACAACAGGCGTTTTTCAACTTGAATCCGATGGAATGAGACGGGTCCTGCAGCAGCTTAAGCCGACAGAATTTGAAGATATTGTTGCGGTCAACGCTCTTTATCGGCCCGGGCCGATGCAAAACATACCAACATATATTGCTGTCAAACATGGGAAGAAGAATGTTCAATATCTTCATCCGGATCTTGAACCGATTCTCCGTTCGACACATGGGGTTATCGTTTACCAGGAGCAAATTATGAAAATCGCGTCAACGATGGCAGGGTTTTCATTAGGTGAAGCTGACCTTCTGAGACGGGCCGTCGGAAAGAAAAAGCGTGAAATTCTTGACCGGGAACGCACCCATTTTGTTACGGGGTGTTTAAACAAAGGGTATGATGAGAAAACGGCGAATGATTTATATGATTTAATCGTTCGATTTGCAGATTATGGCTTTCCTCGCAGCCATGCGGTCGCCTATAGTGTCATCGCCTATCAGCTCGCCTATTTAAAAGCGAATTTTCAGCTTTATTTTATGGCTGCACTACTTTCGAGCGTAATTGGCAATGCTGATAAAGTCGAGCAATATGTCAAAGAATGCAAGGAAAAAAATATACGTGTACTTCCGCCTTCCATTTTGCATAGCCATTCTTATTTTTCGGTAGAAGGCAACAACATTCGATTTGGTTTGCTCTGCATAAAAAACGTGGGGCATCAGGCGATCGGTCATTTAATACGTGAACGGAAAAAACAACCTTTCAAAGATCTATTTGATGTTTGCGCCCACTCTCCTGCGAAGATGGTGAATAAGCGAACGTTGGAGTCCTTAATTTTCGCCGGGGCAATGGATGATTTTGGAATAGACCGGGCGAGTTTAATTGCAACATTAGATACTGCTATTGAATACGGGGAAACGGTCCAGAACGCATATGAAGAAAACCAAATGCGGTTGTTTAACGATCGTGAAAACATGAAAAAGCCGTCCTACATTGAGGTACCTCCTTTTTCAGAAACAGAACGTCTCCGTTTTGAACATGAGGCGCTGGGATTTTACTTGACAGGCCATCCAATCGAAAAGTTTACCGAAAAGATCAACCAGCTTGGCGCAATTACTGTTCGAGACGCCGCGCAGTTTGAGAAAAAGGTGATAAGGATGGCAGTTATGGTTATAAAAACAAGAATAATTAAAACCAAAAAAGGTGACATGATGGCGTTCTTGACAGGTAGCGACGAGACCGGGGAATTGGAAATGGTTGCATTTCCCGAGCAGTACCACATGTACCACCCCCTTTTGCAGAAAGGCGTATTTCTTTTGCTGGAAGGGAAAATAGAAACAAGAGGTGGTTCGGCCCAGCTTGTCATTCAGAAGGCAGCCCGTCTTGAAGAAATTAACATACAAAAAAAGCCGACATTATATTTAAAAATCAGAGAGCAATCGACAGACCATTTAAATAAACTTAAATCTTTGTTAGAAAATTCTAAAGGAAATACAGAAGTTGTGTTGTATTATGAAGTTAATAGAAAAACTGTGAAACTAAAAACAAAGATTCACATTTCGCAAACATTGCTTTATCACATAAAAGAGTTAATTGGCAAAGAAAATGTCGCTTTAAAGGAGCAATAACTTCTTTACAGCAAAATGTCATCTGTTATAATGATAAGGTCAATCGTGGTTAGACCACTTTCTGTGCGAACTTGTTTACTATTAAACAAAAAACAATACAAATAGATCAATTTAGGAGATGAAATAATGTCTACTTTACGCGAGGAAGCATTGCACATGCACAGGGTAAATAAAGGGAAATTAGAGTCAAAATCTAAAGTTCCTGTACGTAACGCAAAGGATTTAAGTTTAGCCTATTCACCCGGCGTTGCTGAACCGTGCAAGGATATTTATGATGACAAATCGAAAGTTTATGAATATACAATGAAAGGAAATACTGTAGCTGTAGTATCTGACGGTACAGCCGTACTCGGCCTTGGAAACATTGGACCTGAAGCTGCGCTTCCTGTAATGGAAGGAAAAGCGGTATTATTTAAAAGTTTTGCGGGTGTTGACGCATTTCCTATTTGTTTAAATACTGCAGATGTGGACAAAGTTGTTGAAACCGTAAAATTGCTCGAACCAACTTTTGGCGGAGTTAACCTTGAAGATATTGCCGCTCCAAGATGCTTTGTAATTGAAGAACGATTGAAAAAGGAAACGAACATTCCTATTTTTCATGACGACCAACATGGAACGGCAATTGTAACGCTTGCCGGACTTGTTAATGCCTTAAAATTAACCGGCCGTGAAATAACCGAAACGAAAGTGGTGATTAACGGAGCTGGTGCTGCGGGAATCGCGATCATTAAGCTATTAAACCGCTTCGGTGTGAAAGATATCGTCATGTGTGATACGAAGGGCGCGATCTATGAAGGCCGTCCGTACGGAATGAATGCGGTAAAAAGTGAAGTGGCGAAATTTACTAACCGTACAAGGAAAGAAGGAACGCTTAAAGACGTAATTGCTGGAGCTGATGTATTTATCGGGGTTTCGGTAGAAGGAGCGCTCACTCCTGAAATGGTCAGCTCAATGAATGAAAATGCCATCATTTTTGCAATGGCCAACCCGACGCCGGAAATTATGCCTGATAGCGCAAGAGAAGCAGGGGCGAAGGTTGTTGGAACCGGGCGTTCGGACTTCCCTAACCAGGTCAACAACGTTCTTGCATTCCCGGGCATCTTTAGAGGGGCGTTAGATGTCAGGGCCACCCATATCAACGAAGACATGAAAGTTGCGGCCGTTCATGCGATTGCAAACCTTGTTTCAGAAGATGAGCTTCGTCCGGATTATGTAATTCCTGCACCATTCGATCCACGGGTAGCGCCTGCGGTTGCTGCTGCAGTTGCAAAAGCTGCTATGGAAACGGGCGTTGCGCGTATTCAAGTGGATCCGGAACAAATAGCTGAAAAGACGAGAACTCTTGCGATTATTGGAAAAGAGTAAGACGGAGTTTGAAAAAGGTGGTGTTACCTTGCTAAAAGATTTTTTCTCGAAAAACGCCAAAAAGAAAAAATATGCCACAATACCTACAGCAAAAATAAAACATGATGTTCCAGAAGGCTTAATGTCAAAATGTCCGGAATGCAAGCACATCATGTATACGAAAGAATTAAAAAAGAACTTGCTTGTTTGCCAGTCTTGTGGCTATCATTACCCAATGAATTCATATGAGCGAATTAACAGTTTGCTCGATGAAGGCAGTTTTATAGAGTATGATAAGGAAATGATCTCTGATAACCCATTGAATTTTCCCGGCTATTTGGAAAAGCTTGAAGGAGATCGAAAAAAAACCCAATTGAATGAAGCAGTCGTTACAGGTGAAGGAACGATTAACGATTTCCCGCTTGTCATAGCGGTCATGGATTCCCGTTTTCGGATGGGAAGCATGGGGTCCGTGGTCGGGGAAAAGATCACAAGAGCCATCGAGAAAGCCGTAGAAAAGAAACTTCCTTTTATCATCTTTACGGCTTCCGGCGGCGCACGTATGCAAGAAGGCATTTTGAGCCTAATGCAAATGGCCAAAACGAGTGTTGCCTTAAAGCGATTAAGTGAAAACGGGCAGTTGTTTATATCCGTGATGACCCATCCGACTACAGGAGGGGTATCCGCAAGCTTTGCCTCGGTAGGCGATTATAATTTTGCCGAGCCGGGCGCTTTGATCGGATTTGCCGGCAGACGAGTCATCGAACAAACGATTCGCCAGGAGTTGCCGGAGGATTTCCAAACGGCTGAATTTTTATTTAAACACGGCCAATTGGATAAAGTAATAAAAAGAAGCGAATTGAAAGAAACGTTGACGAAAGTCTTGAAAATCCACGCAGGAGGGAGGGAATAGGCATGACGACGGAACTGGAATTTGAACGTCCGATTCGTGAACTGAAAGACAAGATTGCGGAATTGCAATCGTTCATGAAAGAGAAAGACATTGATTTAACCGAAGAAATTACCCGCCTAGAAGAAAAGTTAAACAATCTAGAGAACGAAACATATGAACATATGAAACCGTGGGATCGTGTGCAAATTGCCCGTCATGCTGAACGCCCGACGACCCTTGACTATATTTCGTATTTGTTTACGGATTTTATTGAGCTCCATGGAGACCGCCTGTTTGCCGATGATGAAGCGATTGTCGGCGGCATTGCCATGTATGAAGATCTGCCAGTAACAGTTATCGGTCATCAGCGGGGGAAAGATACAAAGGAAAATATTCGCCGCAATTTCGGAATGCCTCATCCTGAAGGCTACCGAAAGGCATTACGTTTAATGAAGCAGGCGGAAAAATTCAACCGTCCGGTCATTTGTTTTCTTGATACAAAAGGAGCTTATCCAGGAATGTCTGCGGAGGAGCGCGGTCAGAGTGAAGCCATTGCGCGAAACCTTGTAGAAATGGCGGGACTCACAGTGCCTATTGTCTGTTTCGTTATCGGTGAAGGGGCAAGCGGTGGAGCTCTTGGGATTGGAGTAGGAAATCATGTACATATGCTTGAGAATTCATGGTATTCCGTTATCTCCCCAGAAGGAGCGGCTTCTATTTTGTGGAAAGATGCGACGAAAGCGAAATTAGCGGCCGAATCAATGAAAATTACTGCACCTGATGTAAAGGAACTAGGTATCATTGATGAAGTGATTGAAGAAGTTAAAGGCGGCGCCCACCGTGATCCAAAAGAACAGGCCGAACGGATTAATGTTGTTCTTAAGGCATCCCTTCAAGAACTGTTAAAATTATCAAAAGAAGAGCTTGTTGAACAACGTTATGAAAAATACAAAAATATGGGACAATTTACGTTTGTAAACGATTCCATTGGTGTAAATTAAAGAATGTGCTTTCTCCCGGCGGAGAAAGCACATTCTTTATCGTTTTCGTTTGTTGTGTTAAAGCAGTGAAAGTGATATTTTAAAAACATGAGATTACATAAGAGGTGAAAGGATTTCATGAAACGAATTGGCGTATTGACAAGCGGCGGAGATTCTCCGGGAATGAATGCTGCCATCCGGGCGGTCGTTCGTAAAAGCATCTATCATGGCATCGAAGTCTATGGCATTTATAATGGGTATTCGGGTTTAATTTCCGGCAATATAAAAAAATTGGAGCTCGGTTCTGTCGGTGATATTATTCATCGCGGAGGAACAATGCTTTATACGGCAAGATGTGAGGAATTTAAAACAGAAGAAGGGCAAAAAAAAGCTATCGAACAATTAAATAAATTTGGCATTGAAGGTCTTGTAGTCATTGGTGGGGACGGGTCCTTTCAAGGTGCGAAAAAACTAACAGAACATGGCTATCCTACTATAGGAATTCCGGGTACAATTGACAATGATATTCCTGGGACGGATTTTACAATTGGTTTTGATACAGCTTTAAATACGATTATTGAAGCGATTGACAAAATCAGGGACACAGCAACTTCCCATGAACGGACATATGTGATTGAAGTAATGGGCAGGGATGCCGGGGACCTCGCTTTATGGTCGGGACTCGCTGATGGCGCTGAGTCCATTCTAGTACCTGAAGAAAACTATGATATGAACAATATAGTCGAGCGATTGTTGAGAGGCCATGAACGCGGCAAAAAACATAGTATCATCATCGTAGCGGAAGGTGTAGGAAGCGGTGTTGACATTGCGAAACAAATTCAAGAAGCGACAAAGTTTGAAACGCGAGTGACCGTTCTTGGCCACATTCAACGAGGCGGCTCTCCGACGGCTTTCGACCGTGTGTTAGCAAGTCGGTTTGGCGCCCGTGCAGTAGAACTGTTGCTCGAAGGAAAAGCCGGGCGTACAGTGGGCATTCAAAATAACCGGCTTGTTGACCATGATATTACGGAAGTATTAGCTAAAAAACATAGCATTGATCATCAATTATATCAATTGTCACAAGAACTTTCTATTTAATAACAAAACAGGAGGCTTTTTATGAGAAAAACGAAGATTGTATGTACGATTGGCCCGGCAAGCGAAAGTGTTGAAACATTAACGGAACTGATAAAAGCTGGTATGAATGTCGCCCGTCTGAATTTCTCTCATGGTGATTATGAAGAACACGGGGCAAGGATTGAAAATATACGAAAAGCGGCCAAACAATTAGGAAAAACGGTTGCCATTCTTTTAGATACAAAAGGCCCTGAAATCCGGACGCAGAACCTGGAAGGGGGAGAAGCACACCTTAAAGCAGGTGAAGAACTGATCATTTCGATGTCCGAAGTTTTAGGAAATGAGAAAAAAATTTCCATTACCTATCCTGGTTTAATAGAAGACGTCCATGTCGGTTCTAAAATTTTGCTTGATGATGGATTAATCGAACTTGAAGTTACAGCAATCGGAGATAATGAGATTACGACGAAAATTTTAAATAGCGGTACATTAAAAAATAAAAAGGGCGTCAACGTTCCGAATGTGAGCGTAAAATTGCCCGGGATTACGGAAAAAGATGCGAAGGATATTGAATTTGGAATTGAACAGGGCGTTGATTTTATCGCTGCATCGTTCGTAAGAAGAGCAACGGATGTGCTTGAAATTCGTGAAATTTTGGAAAAGCATAACGCAACGGACATTCAAATCATTCCAAAAATAGAAAACCAGGAAGGTGTCGACAACATTGAAGACATTCTGGCGGTATCCGATGGATTGATGGTTGCCAGAGGCGACCTTGGCGTCGAAATACCGGCTGAAGAGGTGCCGCTCGTTCAAAAAGAATTGATCAAAAAATGCAATGATCTTGGGAAACCGGTTATTACAGCAACACAAATGCTTGATTCGATGCAACGTAACCCGCGTCCGACCCGCGCTGAAGCAAGCGATGTAGCTAATGCGATTTTCGACGGAACGGATGCGATCATGCTTTCAGGAGAGACAGCTGCGGGCAACTATCCGGTTGAAGCAGTTAAAACGATGCATAAAATTGCAGAACGGGCCGAGTCTGCCCTCGACTATCGTACGATTCTTCAGCAACGAAGCAAAGAAAGCAAAACGACAATTACGGATGCCATCTCTCAATCGGTTTCGTTTACGGCGCTGAATTTGGAAGCAAAAGCGATCATTACGGCGACGGAAAGAGGGCTAACCGCACGAAATACGGCGAAGTACCGTCCGAAAGCTCCGATTATTGCGGTAACGAGCTATGAGGAAGTCTGCCGGAAATTAGCGCTCGTATGGGGGGTTAATCCGGTTCAAGGAGAAAAGGCAAAGACGACGGACGAAATGTTCCAAATTGCGGTTGAAACGGCATTGGACAACCAATTAATCGATCATGGTGATTTAGTCGTCATTACTGCTGGTGTTCCTGTAGGCGAAACAGGCTCAACGAACTTAATGAAAGTCCATGTCATCGGGGACGTATTGGCAAAAGCGCAAGGAATCGGTCAACAATCCGCGTCAGGAAAAGTTGTTATTGCAAAAAGTGCAAAAGAGGCTGTTGAAAAAATGGAGGATGGCGGGATCCTTGTAACGATAGGCACAGACCGGGAAATGATGCCTGCGATCGAACGGGCCTCTGCAATTATCACAGAGGAAGGCGGAATTACAAGCCATGCCGCCATCGTTGGAGTCAGTCTTGGCAAGCCTGTCATTGTAGGTTTGAATGATGCAACGAGGCTGTTTAAAGACGGTCAAGTGATAACCGTTGATGCTTCTAAAGGCGATATTTATGAAGGCAGGAAAAATATATTGTAATATATAAAGAAGGGAGTCCCCCTTCTTTTTTATTTTTTCATAATAAACGCATACAATTCGTGAAAAACGTTAGCCAAATATAAAGCGCGGATAATGACAAGAAGGACAGGACCAATAATGAGACCGAGAAACCCATACCATTGAAATCCGACAAAGAGTGCTATTAATGTGGCCAGCGGATCAAGGCCAATGGAAGAGGATAGAATTTTCGGCTCCATAATTTGCCTTTGCACAATAACGACACCGTATAGTATCGCAAGACCGATCGTAAGCGGGTAATCGCCGGTAAAAAAGCAATAAGCGATCCAAGGAACAAAAACGGTGCCGGTTCCGAGATAAGGCAATAAATCGACTGCGCCAATAATGATCGAGATGGTAATGGCATATTCGATCTTTAAAAGTAAAAGTCCAATCAATACAATACACGTTGTAAACGAAATTAACGTTAGCTGCGCTTTTATAAATCCAACTAACGCTTTTTTTAATTCATTGAACACACTCTGGCTGCTTTTCATCACCTTATCGGAACAAAATTTTTGAATGAGGCCAAGCAACCTGTACCAATCTTTTGAAATAAAAAAGGCGGCAAGCAATGAAAAAACAAAAACTGTTAAAAAATTGGGAAGGCTGACGATTATCGAAGAAAGGCCATTAATAACAGCTTGGGCAACATTGCCGACAGTAGTTGAAATATTGGTACCGAATCTTCCGATATTGTCCATAATTTTTTGCTGATGGCTTTCCTCTAAACTGTTAAACAATGAATGAATATTTTTATAAAGCGGTAAAATGTGGCTTTTGAAAAAATCTTCAACAAATTGCGCAAGCTCCCTAATGTAGGCAGGAAGGCTGCTTGCGAGATAAGCGAAACCTGTCATCATTTCCTTAACGAGTAGAAGAACGATTCCGGAAAGAGCCGCCATTAAAACGACAAGGGTAATCAATACAGCAATTCCCCGCTTAAATTTTGCTTTTTTTTCAAGAAAATTTACCATCGGGTTAATAAAAAGCGCAATTATTCCTCCGATGATAAATGGATAGGCTACTTTTGAAATGGAATAGATAATAAATAGGAAAAGCATGCAAATACATACAATAAGGAGAAGGCGTAAAAAACGATAGAGATACTCTATATTCAATGAACATCACCGTCCATCTTCAGCTTTCGATAATTAACAGAAAGGTTGTGGAACATGGTTGAATCGAGCTTATTTTTAATTGCATTGCTCGTTGTTGGTTTTATTGCGAAAAACCAATCGCTTATGATCGCTGTCGGTCTATTGCTTGCTCTAAAATTTACCGGACTTGGAGAAAAAGTTTTTCCTTTTATCCAACAAAAAGGAATTAACTGGGGAGTTACGATCATCACTGTAGCAGTCCTTATTCCAATTGCTACAGGAGAAATCGGAATGAAACAGCTTCAGGAATCATTAAAATCGGTATTTGCGTGGGTTGCGCTTGCTTCAGGAATTATTGTCGCCATACTTGGAGCAAATGGCATAAAACTGTTGCAAAGCGATCCGCAAATAACGACAGCTCTTGTCGTCGGAACGATCCTCGCTATCGCGGTTTTCAATGGGGTCGCGGTCGGTCCTTTGATTGGAGCGGGAATCGCTTATTTTATAATGAGTATTGTCCGATTTTTTGGATCGTAATTTTCATCATATTTTGAGTAATTATGATATAAAAGTGCATAATCGTTCACAAAGTTTAATTTTTTGTTTATAATTAATATGTATGTTGATAACCCTTTAAATAGTCTTAAGTTTTGTTGATGTCGACATGTAAGCTCTTACTTTTAAAGAGGTTACTTTTAAACTTTCTCAAATGGGGAATAGTAATTTAGACACATTTTGAATTCCCTCTTTTTGAGAAAATGATAAGAAAGGGAGAGAAAGCCATGACAACTACAAAAGGATTAGAAGGAATTGTAGCGACAACATCCTCAATAAGCTCTATCATTGACAATGTACTTACATATAGAGGGTATAGCATTGATGATCTTGCCGACCACGCAAGTTTCGAAGAAGTGGTGTACTTATTATGGAATGGCAGCTTGCCAAATAAGAGTGAATTAGAAAAATTTAAAGCGCAAATCACCGAAGAAATGGAAGTTCCGAATGAATTGTTAGAACATTTGAAATCACTTCCGCTTAAAGGCGTACATCCAATGACCGTTCTTCGGACAATGGTTTCAATGCTTGCTTTTTATGATGAAGATGCAGAAGATATGTCACCTGAAGGAAATTATAAAAAAGCCATCCGCTTGCAAGCAAAGCTGCCTACGATCGTAACAGCATTTACTAGAATTCGTGATGGGAAAGAACCAGTTTCCCCGCGTAAAGATTTAAGTTTTGCCGGGAATTTCTTATACATGTTAACTGGAAATGAACCTGATACGATTGCTGAAACAGCTTTTAATAAGGCGCTTGTCCTTCATGCAGATCATGAATTAAATGCGTCCACTTTTACAGCACGTGTCTGTGTAGCGACATTATCAGACATGTACTCTGGAATTACAGCCGCCATCGGCGCTTTGAAAGGTCCGCTACACGGCGGTGCGAATGAACAAGTTATGAAGATGCTTTCAGAAATTAAAGAAGTGGAAAATGCTGAAAGCTACCTTCGCAATGCAATCGCAAATAAACAAAAGATTATGGGCTTCGGGCACCGTGTTTATAAAAATGGCGATCCGCGTGCAAAACATCTTCGTGAAATGTCTAAACAACTTACATCTATTACCGGTGAAGAAAAATGGTATAAAATGTCGGTTAAATTAGAAGAGTTAATGAAAGAAGAAAAAGGGCTATTGCCAAACGTCGATTTTTATTCCGCAAGCGTTTATCATAGCCTCGGGATTCCGCATGATATTTTCACGCCGATTTTTGCCGTAAGCCGTGTATCCGGTTGGAACGCCCATATTCTTGAACAATATGAGAACAATCGTTTAATCAGGCCTCGTGCGGAATATACAGGGCCATCTAAGCAAACGTTTATTCCTCTTGAAGAACGCTAATTTCGCATTTTTGAGTTTTTTTAAGAGAAGGGATTCCCCCCTTCTCTTTTCCTCGGAAATTCAGTAGGATAGAAGAGTGAGTTTTATACAGGTAAGTGTTTAAAAAGCCCGGTCTTTTTGAACAGCCTTAATAAAGAGATAGGAGTGACTACATATGTCTATTGGAGAACGTATTACTGTTGATAACGGGAAGTTAAATGTACCTGATCAGCCAATTATCCCTTTTATTGAAGGTGATGGGACGGGCCCTGACATTTGGGCAGCAGCTTCGCGCGTTTTAGAAGGAGCTGTAGAAAAAGCATATAACGGTAAAAAGAAAATCGTCTGGAAAGAAGTTTTAGCTGGAGAAAAAGCATTTAATCAAACTGGTGAATGGCTACCGAATGAAACACTTGAAGTCATCCGTGATTACATCATTGCGATTAAAGGGCCTTTAACGACACCGGTTGGCGGTGGTATTCGCTCATTGAATGTTGCTCTTCGCCAGGAATTGGATTTATTTACATGCTTGCGTCCAGTTCGATACTTTAAAGGTGTTCCTTCTCCTGTAAAACGGCCTGAAGATACAGATATGGTCATTTTCCGTGAGAACACGGAAGATATTTATGCAGGTATTGAATATGCAAGCGGAACCGAAGAAGTAAAGAAAGTCATCCGCTTCCTTCAAGAAGAAATGGGAGTAAAGAAAATCCGTTTCCCTGAAACGTCAGGAATCGGAATTAAGCCGATTTCATCAGAAGGAACAAACCGTCTTGTTCGTGCGGCTATTCAATACGCAATCAATGAAGGCCGTAAGAGCGTAACGCTCGTTCATAAAGGGAATATTATGAAATTCACAGAAGGTGCTTTCAAAAACTGGGGATATGAACTTGCTGAAAAAGAGTTTGGCGATAAAGTGTTCACATGGGCCCAGTATGATCGTATTGCTGAAAAAGAAGGTAAGGAAGCGGCGAATAAAGCACAGGCTGAAGCTGAAGCAGCTGGGAAAATTATCGTTAAAGACTCGATTGCAGACATCTTCCTTCAACAAATTTTAACGCGTCCGGCAGAATTTGATGTAGTGGCAACGATGAACTTAAACGGTGATTACATTTCTGATGCGCTCGCTGCTCAAGTTGGCGGTATCGGAATTGCACCTGGAGCAAACATCAACTATGAAACAGGACATGCAATCTTTGAAGCAACGCACGGAACTGCTCCAAAATATGCTGGTTTAGACAAAGTTAACCCATCATCGGTTATTCTTTCCGGCGTGTTAATGCTTGAGCATCTTGGATGGCATGAAGCAGCAAAATTAATCATGGCTTCAATGGAAAAAACGATTGCAAGCAAAGTAGTTACGTATGATTTTGCACGTTTAATGGAAGGCGCTACTGAAGTTAAATGTTCGGAATTTGCAACTGAGCTCATTAAAAATATGTAATGCCCGTAAAGTCAATTTGTATCCAGAGTTTCAAAAAATAGAGCGTATTGACATGGAGGGAATTAGAATGGGAACCCAACGTAAAAAGATTTCGGTAATTGGAGCAGGTTATACAGGAGCAACTACAGCGTTTCTCGTAGCCCAAAAAGAGCTTGGAGACGTCGTTCTTGTTGACATCCCGCAAGCGGAGAATCCTACAAAAGGCAAAGCGTTGGATATGCTTGAAGCAAGCCCTGTCCAGGGATTTGACACAAACATTATCGGGACGTCCAATTATGAAGAAACAGCAAATTCCGATATTGTTGTTATTACTGCTGGAATTGCCCGCAAGCCGGGAATGAGCCGTGATGACTTAGTGAACACGAATGCAAAAGTAATGAAAAGTGTAACGAAAGAAGTCGTCAAATATTCTCCAAATTGCACGATTATCGTTTTAACAAACCCTGCTGATGCAATGACCTATACGGTACTTAAAGAATCCGGTTTTCCGAAAAACCGTGTAATTGGCCAATCCGGTGTTCTTGATACGGCTCGTTTCCGTACATTTGTCGCTCAAGAATTAAAACTATCTGTTAAAGATATTACGGCATTTGTTCTTGGTGGACACGGTGATGATATGGTTCCGCTTATTCGCTACTCTTTTGCCGGTGGAATTCCTTTAGAAAAATTAATTCCACAAGAACGTCTGGAAGCGATTGTTGAACGCACGCGAAAAGGCGGCGGTGAAATTGTCAGCCTTCTTGGAAACGGAAGTGCATACTACGCTCCAGCTGCTTCTTTAACTGAAATGGTAGAAGCCATTCTCAAAGATCAACGAAGAGTACTTCCAAGCATCGCATATCTAGAAGGAGAATATGGATACGAAGACTTATGCTTAGGTGTACCAACAATTCTTGGTGGTAACGGATTAGAACAAATCATCGAACTTGATTTAACAGATGAAGAGAAAGCTGCTCTCGATAAGTCTGCAAATTCTGTTCGCAATGTAATGAAAGTATTGTCATAAGGAAAGAGATTCGGGTTTCCCGAATCTCTTCTTTAGAACAAAGGGGAAAACGCTTTCAAAAAGTGGACTGCAAAGGGGGGCTTGCTATGTTATTGGGAAAAAAACGAAAGTTAGGCCGTAAACTGGAAGAAATAAAAGTAGGAGAAAAGCTCCAGATGTCCGAAACGGTTGAAGATAAAGACCTTCTTCTTTATCTTGGCTTAACCGACGATAATAATCCGCTTTTTATTCAGCATGACTACGCATCCTTAACGCCTTTTAAAAAGCCGATTGTCCCGCAAATTATGCTTACTGGTTTTGTAACGTCAGCCATATCAAAATATTTGCCGGGGCCGGGAAGCAGCATTCGCTCTCACACTCTTTCGTTTCCGAAACCCGTTTACCATTATGAAAAAGTGAACTTCTTTTTTGAAGTAGTAAACATTCATACCGAATCTCACATGATTGAAATCGAAGTGGAAGGAAAAAATGAAGCTGGAGAGACGGTTTTGAAGGGGACATTGGACGTTTGCCCCCCGTATCCGCCAAAATCGATCACTTCAACAACATTTGATAATTTTTAAGGAAATAAAATCCGGGGAGACTTCAACTCCCCGGATTTTATTTGTCTTTACAATATCTTAACAATTTGTTAAAACGAAATTCATAAAGAACCAGTATCCTTAATTTGTAGAGAGAAAAGAAGCTCAGGGGGACTTTAAAAATGAAAATAAAAAAGATGATGAAAGTAGCTTTTCTACTATCATCTTTTGTCTTTCTTTTGACAATAATCACAGCTTGTACTAACGATGGAGTATTTAATTCCGACAAAGAAAAGATGGAGAGCGGCCGAATTAAAATTGATGGTTCATCGACCGTATTTCCGATCATGGAAGCTGTTTCAGAAGAATTTCGTTTAAAATATCCAAAGGTTGAGGCACCTGTTGGAATTTCCGGAACGGGCGGAGGTTTTGAAAAGTTTGTGAAAGGTGAGACGGATATAAGCAACGCTTCTCGCCCAATGAAAAAGAAAGAAAAGAAAGCGGCAAAAGAAAACAAGATCAACTACACCTCATTTGAATTGGCTTACGATGGCCTATCTGTTGTCGTAAACAAAGATAATCATTTTATTAATCATTTAACAATAGATGAGCTTAAAAAGATCTTTCTTGAAAAAAATAAAGCAAAAACGTGGGCAGATGTAAGAAAAGGATGGCCGAATAGAAAGATTGAGGTCTTTAGTCCGGGTACGGATTCAGGGACATATGACTATTTTGATGATGTCATTCTTCAAGGAAAGCCATTGCGGCGGGATGCCGAGCTTTCAGAAAATGATAACATACTCGTTCAAGGTGTATCAGGTTCAAAATATGCGATTGGATTTTTCGGGTTTGCATACTATGCAGCAAACAAAGATAAGTTAAAAGCAGTTCCGATCGATGGAGGCAGGGGGCCAGTTGAACCAGATGCAGAGACGATTAAATCAGGGAAATATTCCCCGCTTTCCAGGCCGCTCTTCACATATGTCAATAATCAATCGCTGAAAACAAATAAGGCCGTTTATGATTATATTGAGTTTACACTTAAAAATGCAGGAAGACTCGCTTCATCAGATGATATTGGCTATGTTGCGCTGCCAGATGAGAACTACAAAAAACAGCTCAAGATATTAAATGAGCTGGTGAAAAAATGAGCTTTAATAGTTTAGCCGGACAACTCATACAATTTTAGAGATGAAAGATTTCTAATCATCCTAAAGTTGCTAAAGAAGTGGAGGTCCTGGCCATTGTCCAATGACATAAGAAATTATTCGATAAAAGAATTAATAGAGAGAAAGAAAAGAAGGCGGGCAAAAGTATCATTTGTTGAAAGTTTAGCGCCGAAGCTATTAGCGTTATGTGCGATCATTTCAGTTTTAACGACTATGGGAATTCTCGTTACATTATTAAAGGAAACAGCAACATTTTTTAGTAAAGTTTCAGTTGTGGAATTTTTAACGAGCCATAAATGGTTTCCCTTTGCATCCGGGTCGTATGGGGAATTTGGCATTTGGCCGCTCGTCTTAAGCACGTTGAAAGTAACGATGATTTCGATGTTCATCGCGATTCCGGTCGGTCTTTCGTGTGCCATTTATTTAAGCGAATATGCATCCGTTCAAACAAGAAAAGTCATTAAACCGATACTTGAAGTATTGGCTGGTGTTCCGACAATTGTATTTGGCTTTTTTGCTTTAACGTTTGTCACACCGTTATTAAAAATGTTTATTCCGAGCCTGTCACTTTTTAATGCGCTAAGTCCGGGAATTGTTGTTGGGGTAATGATTATTCCGATGATCGCCTCACTTTCGGAAGATGCGATGAAAGCCGTTCCGGAAAGCATAAGGGAAGGAGCCTTTGCGATTGGTTCAACCCGTTTTGAAGCCGCCATAAAAGTGGTGCTTCCTGCAGCAAGCTCCGGCATTATCGCCTCATTTGTCCTTGGAATATCCCGTGCCCTTGGTGAGACGATGATCGTCACTATTGCAGGAGGTGCCAGGCCAATTGCTTCTTTGAATGTCACAGAATCGATTCAAACAATGACAGCCTACATTGTTCAAGTAAGCCAGGGGGATGCCGGGTATGGAACAACCGTATATTACAGTATATATGCAGTCGGTATGGCCCTTTTTATCTTTACATTGCTTATGAATCTATTCGCACAGTATATTTCTCGCCGTTTAAGGAGGAATCAGCATGATTCATAAGAAGATCAAGATTCGAAAGGCTATAAACCATCTGGCGAAATTTATGTTTTTACTTGCCACTTTGCTCACATTAAGTGTGCTTGGAATTCTTCTTTGCCAAATTTTTTTAGATGGGAAAGAATATGTAACGCTTGATTTTATAACGAGCTTTCCTTCCAGGTTTTATGAGAAGAGCGGCATTTGGGCAGCAATATGGGGAACGATCTGGGTAATGGCCGTGACTATCCCGCTATCCTTTATGATCGGAGTCGGGACTGCCATTTATTTAGAAGAATATGCAAAAAAAACGATGTTCGCCACGTTCATCCAAATGAATATTGCCAATCTGGCCGGCGTTCCATCCATTGTTTTTGGATTGTTAGGATTAACCATTTTCGTTCGTTTCATGGGGTGGGGACAAAGCGTTCTCTCCGGTGGATTGACGATGACGCTCGTCGTTTTACCGATAATTGTCGTAGCTGCACAGGAAGCTATAAAAACAGTGCCAAAAGAACTTAAAGAAGCATCATTTGCAATGGGAGCGACAAAATGGCAGACGACTATCCATGTTGTTTTGCCTGCCGCGCTTCCCGGGATTTTAACCGGTACGATCCTTGCCATCTCCCGGGCAATCGGAGAAACCGCCCCGCTATTAGTCATTGGAGCAATGGCGTATGTCGCCTTCGTGCCGGATGGGCTTCTTTCCGCATTTACTGTACTGCCGATTCAAATCTTTAATTGGACGACGCGGCCCCAGGAGGAATTTCACGGTCTTGCTGCCGCCGGAATTATTGTCTTAATGATTATATTATTCATTATGAACGGACTGGCCATTTGGCTTCGGAATAAATTTCAAAATACGTCGAGGAAGTAGAATTACGAGGAGGATGAACAAAATGGAAATTACGATTAATCGTAAGCCGCTTGATAAAGTAACTGAATCAGAAAATGAGGGGAGACAGGCTGTCCATTCAATAAAACTTGAACAAGCGAATACAACGGAGGAACTGCCTGCGGTTTTTAAAATTAACGAGCTTAATTTATGGTACGGACAGGACCATGCATTAAAAGATATCCAGTTTACGATTCCTGAAAAACAAGTGACAGCAATCATAGGGCCGTCCGGCTGTGGGAAATCGACCTTTATTAAAACGTTAAACCGAATGGTGGAGATGGTGCCATCCGTTCGCATGTCTGGAGAAATCTTGTATCGCGGGCGCAATATTTTTGACTCTAAGTATAGTGTAGAGGAATTGAGGACAGAGGTCGGAATGGTATTTCAAAGACCTAACCCGTTTCCAAAATCAATTTATGAAAATATCGCCTATGGACCAAAAATCCATGGCATAAAAAATAAAAAAGTATTGGATGAAGTTGTGGAAAAAAGTCTTCGCCAGGCTGCCATCTGGGATGAGGTAAAGGATCGACTTCATGAAAATGCGGTTGGGCTATCAGGAGGGCAGCAACAGCGACTATGTATCGCCCGATGCCTGGCGGTGGAACCGGACGTCATTTTAATGGACGAACCGACTTCTGCCCTTGACCCCATCTCAACATTAAAAGTCGAGGAACTTATACAAGAACTTAAGAAAAATTACAGTATTGTCATTGTGACGCACAATATGCAGCAAGCAGCAAGAATATCGGATAAAACCGCCTTCTTTTTAAATGGGGAAGTAATTGAGTTTCGCGATACAGGCACGTTGTTCTCTACGCCATCTGATAAACGGACGGAAGATTATATAACCGGACGTTTCGGATAAAAAATAGAAACTACAAAGGATAGGAGCTTAAAAACATGGTTGTTCGTGAAAATTTCCAAACGCAATTGGATGACTTGAAAAACTCGATAGTAGAATTAGGAAAGCTGGCTGAAAAGGCATTAAGAGACTCAATCCAGGTGTTGAATTTTCAAGACTTTGACCTGGCGCTTGAAATCATTGAGAATGATCAGCGCATTAATCATCTTGAAGAAGAAATTAATGATACGGCCATCCTATTAATTGCTAAACAAGCGCCTGTAGCTTCAGATTTAAGAAAAATCATTTCGGCGATTAAAATTTCTTCGGATGTCGAAAGAATGGCTGATTTTGCCGTCAATATTGCAAAATCGACGATTCGTATCGGGAAAACAGAACGGATTAAGCCGCTTGAAGAGATTGCTATTATGGCGGATTTGGCGATACAAATGCTGTCGGATGCGATCACTGCTTACTATAATGAAGACGTCGTGCTTGCGAAACGTCTGGCTGATATTGATGATCAGGTCGATGAAATGTATGGCAAAACCATTCATGAACTTCTTACGATCATGACTAAAAATACGGAATTAGTCCCGCAGATCACTCAGCTTTCATTTATATGCCGGTATATTGAACGTACCGCAGATCATGCGACAAATATTGCCGAAAGCGTCATTTATCTCGTAAAAGGAAAGAGATATGGCTTAAATGAGTAGAAAAAGCCGCGGCTTGTTCACTTTAAACATTCGCTATAGTATGATATACGAAAAAATAGTTTTTTAATAAAAGGATGGGAAATGAATGAGCCAAAAAATTATGGTAGTAGAAGATGAACAATCAATCGCAACATTGCTGAAATTCAACCTGGAACAAGCGGGGTTTGAAGTAATCACTGCCTCCGATGGCAAGGAAGGTTTAAGCCTTGCGGAAATGGAAAAACCGGATTTGATCATTCTCGACCTTATGCTTCCAGAGATGGACGGAATGGAAGTTTGTAAACAGCTCCGTCAAAAGCATATTTTTGTCCCCATCTTAATGCTAACAGCAAAAGATGATGAATTAGATAAAATATTAGGATTAGAACTTGGTGCGGATGATTATATGACCAAACCTTTTAGTCCACGTGAAGTGCTTGCACGGGTAAAAGCGATCCTTCGGAGAATGACTCAAATCCCCGGTGAACAAGCGGCTCCAAAGCATGCAGAACATGAAAAGATTGTAATTGGCGAAGTTGAAATTTTCCCGGATAACTATGAAGCTTTTTATAAAGGGAAAGAGCTTGAATTAACACCGAAAGAATTTGAACTGCTCGTATATTTAGCGCGCAATAAAAAGCGGGTATTAACACGGGAACAGCTCTTATCATCGGTCTGGAACTATGATTTCGTCGGGGATACGCGAATAGTTGACGTTCATATTAGCCATTTAAGGGATAAAATTGAAACGAATACCCGAAAGCCAATGTATATTAAAACGGTCAGGGGACTTGGCTATAAGTTAGAGGAACCGAAATAATGTATGATCTTCGGAATCGAGTGCTCTCTTTTTTCTTAATCGGCATTATGCTCGTTTCCATGCTTCTTGCGATTCTTGTTGGTAATAGTATGCACCATATGGTGAAAGAAAAGCGGGAACATTTCTATGAAGGAGAGCTCAATCTGTTAGCACTGGCGGCGAAATCGGAAAATACCGCACTTCTGGCCAATCAAATTACAAAAGCGGAGGAAGATTTGAAAGGAAGCGTCGTTTATTTATCCCCTGCAGGAAACGTGCTCGTATCTTCCGGCAGGAAAAAGATCAACGTTTCTGAATATCCGCTTTATGCCGATGAGAAACTGGAAAATTCAAAAGTGTATAAGACGAAAAAAGCAGGAAATGTATTTTATACACTGCCGATTAAACAATCGGGTGATGACCGCATGCAAGGTTATATGCAGCTCATTATCCCAATTCATGTCGCAGAAGCTGCTGAACATTCCATCTGGCAAACGATGTCCGTTGGCTTTTTGCTATGTTTCGTTCTCGTTCTGATCATATCCATACGTGTGATTAACCGGCTTGTGAAACCGGTAACGGATGCGGTCTTAACCGCGAAGGAATTGGCAAAAGGAAACTTCAAAGCGAGAGCATATGAATTCAAGGAAAAGGATATTGGCGAGCTAAATCATTCGCTCAATGTCCTTGCCCGAAACCTGGATCAAATGACACAAAGCTACGAATCGCAACAAAACCGGTTAACGACGTTGATTGAAAATATGGGGAGCGGATTGATTTTAATTGATGCGAATGGGTATGTAAATTTAGTGAACCGCGCCTTTAAAGAGATATTTCAAACGGAAGATTGGACTGGCCAATTATTTGAAAAAGTTTTCCCTTACCAGGAAATAAAGGAACTTGTGGAAGAAACGTTTATTGTTGAAAGCAATGTCCGAAAACAGGTCGTATTGCCAATACGGATTGTCCGGAAGCATTTTGACGTTTATAGCGCCCCGGTCCTTGACAGCCATGAAAAACTAACAGGAATTGTCCTCGTCTTTCATGATATTACGGAGTTAAAGAAGCTGGAACAAATGCGCAAAGACTTCGTTGCCAACGTGTCGCATGAATTAAAAACGCCAGTCACTTCATTAAAAGGATTTGCTGAAACATTGCTCGATGGAGCGGCGGAAAATCCTGAAGTCCGCACTGAATTTTTGAAAATTATTTGGCGTGAAAGTGAACGCTTGCAAGAATTGATTCAAGATTTACTGGAACTGTCCAAGATTGAACAAAATTTCTCACTAAATTGGGAGGAAACTGACATCGTCTCTATTGTAAACGAAGTCGTCGTCATGCTTGAACCAAAAGCGAGAGAAAAAGAAATCGAGTTAAATGTTGTGACTGAAGGAGATGCAATCATTGAAGGAGATTCGTCACGTCTCAAGCAAGTATTTATCAATTTAATTAATAATGCTCTTGTTTATACCTCAAAAGGCGGAAAAGTGACAGTCGGTTTAAAAGAAGAAAAAGAGACGGTGAAATTTTACGTAAAAGATACGGGAATCGGGATTAAAGAAGAAGAAATCCCCCGCATTTTTGAGCGTTTTTATCGAGTTGATAAAGCCCGGAGCAGAAATTCCGGCGGTACAGGACTTGGCCTTGCTATTGTCAAGCACTTGATCGAAGCCCATCATGGCCGAATTGATGTAAAGAGCAAGCCCGGCGAAGGTTCTACGTTTACGATTACGTTTAACAAAAAGAGAAAAAGTTAATAGATGTCCCCCTGATAACGAACTTATTTTCCCTTTTCACTTGTAAATGGTACAATGGAGAAAGGAAAATAAGGACTTGGGGGTTTTTTATTTTGGCAAATAAATTAATATTAATTGACGGGAACAGTATCGCCTACCGGGCATTTTTTGCCCTTCCTTTGCTGAATAACAACAAAGGCGTATATACGAATGCAGTGTACGGATTTACGACGATGCTTTTGAAAATATTAGAAGAAGAAAAGCCGACCCATATTGTTGTTGCCTTTGACGCGGGGAAAACAACATTCCGCCACAAAACATTTAGCGATTATAAAGGAGGGAGGCAAAAAACGCCGCCGGAATTATCTGAGCAATTCCCGTTCATTCGAGAGCTATTAGATTCGTTTGGGATTACACGGTACGAACTTGATAACTATGAAGCGGATGACATTATCGGAACACTTTCAACACAAGCGGAAAAAGACAATTGGGAAGTTAAGGTTTTCACAGGGGATAAAGACCTTCTTCAACTCGTGACGGACCATGTGAAAGTCGCATTAACCCGAAAAGGGATCTCTGAAGTCGAGACATATGATGTGAAGCAAGTTGATGAACGATACGGTTTAACACCGGAACAAATTATTGATATGAAAGGACTGATGGGTGATCCGTCCGACAATATTCCGGGTGTTCCCGGTGTCGGTGAGAAAACGGCCATAAAGCTTATTAAACAGTTTGGTTCGCTTGAGAAAACCCTTGAATCGATCGATCAAGTATCCGGTGCCAAATTGAAAGAAAAGCTTATGGAACATAAAGAGCAGGCGCTAATGAGTAAAAAGCTTGCAACGATTACCCATGAAGTGCCTCTTTCTATAACGCTTGCCGATTCGGAATATAAAGGGTATCAAACAGAAAAAGTGCAGGCGCTGTTTAAAGAGCTTGAATTCAACTCATTACTTGAGAGGATTGGCACAGATGCTGCGGGTCCGGAAGCTGCTGGCGAAAAGAAAGAACTTTCGTTTGAAACGGTAACAAAATGCACGAAAGAAATGTTCATTTCCCCGTCTAGCCTCATTGTTGAAACGATGCCGGAAACGTATCATAAAGCTGAAATTCTTGGGTTTGGCCTTGTAAATGATAACGGTCATTTTTATATTCCAACCGAAGTTGCCCTCTCGTCTGGCTTGTTTAAAGAGTGGGCAGAAAATAAGGAGCAAAAAAAATATGTGTTTGATGCAAAACGGGCGTACGTTGCGCTTGGCTGGAACGGTATTTCTTTAGCTGGAGTCGAATTTGACCTTTTAATTGCATCTTACTTATTAAACCCGTCTGAATCCGCCGATGATGTTGCCAGCGTGGGAAAAAGGCATGGCATTTCGGATGTCGACAGCGAGGAAGCGGTCTACGGAAAAGGGGCAAGGCTGAAAGCACCGGAAGAAGAAGTGTTAAAGGAACACATCGTTCGCAAGGCAAATGCGGTCTATCAGCTTAAAGAGGAATTTGTCAAAAACCTGAAAGCAAACGAGCAATTTGACTTATTTGCCAACCTCGAACTGCCGCTATCGCTTGTTCTTGGCGATATGGAGACAACCGGGGTAAAAGTGGACACTGACCGTTTAAAGAAAATGGGCCACGAGTTAACCGATCGCCTTCATGCATTGGAAAAAGAAATTCATCAGCTGGCCGGAGTTTCTTTTAATATTAACTCGCCGAAACAATTAGGAGAAATTTTATTTGAAAAATTGAACCTTCCTGTCATTAAAAAAACGAAGACGGGCTACTCCACATCGGTTGATGTACTTGAAAAACTCGAAGGCAAGCATGAGATCATTGGCAAAATCCTCGTTTACCGCCAGCTTGGCAAATTGAGCTCAACTTATATTGAAGGCTTGCTGAAAGTAGTGGACAACGATACGGAAAAAATTCATACCCGCTTTAACCAGGCATTGACGCAAACAGGAAGATTAAGTTCAACGGAACCGAATTTGCAAAACATCCCGATCAGGCTTGAGGAAGGTCGCAAAATCAGACAGGCCTTCGTTCCATCCAAACCTGATTGGATGATTTTCGCGGCAGATTATTCCCAAATCGAATTGCGGGTGCTGGCGCATATTTCTCAAGACGAAAACTTAATGGAAGCCTTTAAGAAAGAAATGGATGTTCATACGAAAACAGCGATGGATGTATTTCATGTTGGTGAAGATGAAGTCACACCGCAAATGCGCAGGCATGCAAAAGCTGTTAACTTCGGAATCGTATACGGTATTAGTGACTATGGATTGTCGCAAAGTCTTGGCATCACGAGAAAAGAAGCGGCTGACTTTATTGATCGCTACTTAAAAACATTCCCGGGTGTAAAGCAATATATGGAAGAGATTGTACAGAAGGCGAAACAAAATGGATATGTAGAGACATTGCTTCATCGCCGCCGCTATTTACCGGAAATTACGAGCCGCAACTTCAATTTAAGAAGCTTCGCTGAACGGACCGCGATGAACACGCCTATCCAGGGAACGGCTGCGGACATTATTAAAAAAGCGATGGTTGAAATGGATAAACGGTTGAAAGAAGAAAAAGTAGAAGCAACAATGCTTCTTCAAGTGCACGATGAGTTGATTTTTGAAGCTCCCGAACACGAGATTAAAGTATTGAAACGGCTTGTACCGGAAGTGATGGAATCAGCACTTAAGCTCGATGTTCCGTTAAAGGTTGACATCAATTATGGAAAGACATGGTATGACGCGAAATAAAGAAAGAAACCAGCGCTGCTTTCTAGTAGCGCTCATTTTTTTGGCAAGGAGGAAGGAAGATGCCGGAATTACCAGAAGTGGAAAATGTCAAAAATACGTTGAATCGCCTCATTCGAGGCAAAACGATCGCTGATGTTAAAGTTTTATGGCCGAATATTATAAAATACGAAAACCTTGATGAATTTAAGCTGCGTCTTATCGGGCAAACGATTGAACTCGTCGAACGCCGAGGAAAGTTTTTGAAAATCCATTTAAATGAAGATACGCTCGTTTCCCATTTGCGGATGGAAGGCAGATACGGGTTATATGAGGCGCAAGAAGAATTTGATAAACATACACATGTCTTTTTTACCTTTACGGATGGGACAGAATTAAGGTATCGCGACGTAAGGAAATTTGGAACGATGCACTTGTTTGTTCGCGGGGAAGAGGAAAGACAGGCCCCGCTTTCCAAACTCGGGTATGAGCCATTTTCAAATAAGTTTACGGTAAATGTGTTAAAACAAGGGCTTTCGAAAACAAATCGATCGATTAAAGCCGCCCTTCTCGACCAATCAATCGTCGTTGGGCTTGGGAATATTTATGTTGACGAAGCCTTATTTAAAGCGGGCATCCATCCTGAAACAAATGCAAACAAATTATCATTGCCAAAAGTAAAAACGCTTCATCAACACATTATTGAAACATTGAAAGAATCTGTTGAAAAGGGCGGAAGCACGATCCGATCCTATGTGAATTCCGTTGGAGAAGAAGGTTCGTTTCAACTAGAGCTGTTTGTTTATGGAAAAAAAGGCGAGCCGTGCAAAAAGTGCGGCACCATGATTTCTAAAACCGTCGTAGCAGGACGTGGAACCCATTTTTGCCCGAAATGTCAAAAGTGAAAATAACAGAATAAAGGCTCCTTTCATATAATACTAAACGTTAGTAGAGAAAGGAGCTATTTGTTTAATGATGATTTCCATCTCAATGCTGTTATTAGCCGTAGCCGTTAGCCTGGATAGTTTTGGTGTAGGACTCACATATGGAATAAAAGGAATTAAAATCCCGATAAAGTCAATCCTTATCATTTCTTGTTGCTCCGCATCGACGCTCTTGATCTCGATGGGATTTGGGCATATCATTGAACAATTTCTTTCGCCAAAAGTTGGGGAAGTTTTTGGGGGACTCATTCTATTTTTAATTGGCACGTACTTTTTATTTCAAGTACTTAAACCGAAAAAAGAAAACGAACAAGTTGAACAAAGTGAAAAAACAATAGTAAAATTAGAAATAAAAAAGCTTGGGATTATGATCCAGATTTTAAAAAAACCTGTCATTGCTGACCTTGATCAATCAGGTTCGATTAATGGATGGGAAGCAGTATTATTAGGTGTGGCGCTTTCTCTTGACGCTTTCGGAGCAGGTATCGGGGCAGCTCTTATTCACCTTCCTCCGATATGGACGGCTGTTTTTGCAGCGGCCATGAGCTCGATCTTCGTCCTATTTGGAATGCGTCTTGGCTTTATTTTTTCAAAAGTAAAATGGGTGAAGAAACTTACAATCCTTCCGGGGATACTATTAATGATCATCGGATTATTGAAAATGTAGTTAAATGAAAAAGGGGATATAGTTTTGATTATTGGATTAACAGGCGGTATTGCCAGCGGAAAAAGCACGGTATCAAACATATTTAAATCGTACGGCATCCCCGTCGTCGATGCGGATGTGATCGCGAGACAGGTCGTTGAAAAAGGAATGCCCGCATATAATGAAATTGTAGCTTCATTTGGGAAAGAGATCCTTGATGAAAATGGCGACATTCATCGAAAAAAGTTAGGCAGCATTGTTTTTCATGATGACGAAAAACGCATGCTCCTCAACAGCATTGTCCATCCGGCTGTACGGCAAGAAATGAGGCGTCAAGCGGATCAGTTTTTAGCGGAAGGATATGAGACAGTCGTTCTTGATATACCTCTGTTGTTCGAAAGTAAGTTGACACATATGGTTGATGTGACACTGCTTATTTACGTCGACGAAGAAGTCCAATATGAACGATTGATGGCAAGAGATCAAATGACGTTTGAAGAGGCGAAAGCAAGAATCACATCACAAATGCCGCTAAAAGAAAAGCGTCAACTGGCCGACGCCGTCATCGAAAACAACGGAACATTGGAACAATTAAAAGAAAAAGTGATCAATCAACTGCATGAATGGGGTGTACGATAGACTCGGGATGAACCGGGTCTATTTTTGCGCCTATTTTTAAAAAAAGTATGTTCCATTTCAGTTGAAATATGTTATACTAATTACAGTCAAAGAGAGAAAACAGTATAACATATATATGGAAGGAGCAACACCATGAAAGCAAAAGTAGCGATTAATGGACTTGGACGTATCGGAAGAATGGTTTTCCGTATTATGATGGAGAAAAATGAACTAGATGTAGTAGCGATAAATGCAAGCTATCCGGCAGAGACACTTGCTCATATGATAAAATACGATTCTATTCATGGGGTTTTTAACGGTGAAGTGATTCCGTATGACGGCTATTTAATGGTAAATGATAAAAAAGTGCTATTATTAAATTCAAGAGACCCGAGAGAACTTCCGTGGAAAGAACTCGGTGTCGACATCGTCATCGAGGCAACGGGGAAATTTAAATCAAAAGAAACAGCTGGCTATCATCTTGAAGCGGGTGCGAAAAAAGTAATCATTACCGCTCCTGGAAAAGAAGAAGATATTACGATCGTAATGGGCGTCAATGATAACGATTACAATCCTGATGAACATCATATTATTTCAAACGCTTCTTGTACGACAAATTGTTTAGCGCCGGTTGTGAAGGTGCTTGATGATCAATTTGGCATTGAATGCGGCATGATGACAACGGTTCATGCGTATACAAATGACCAAAAAAATATTGACAACCCTCATAAAGACTTGCGCCGTGCACGGGCTTGCGGACAATCCATCATCCCGACTTCAACAGGTGCAGCGAAGGCGATCGCTAAAGTATTGCCGCATCTTGAAGGCAAATTAAATGGAATGGCATTACGCGTGCCTACGCCTAACGTATCTTTAGTTGACCTCGTTGTTGATTTAAAAAGAGAAGTGACGGTTGAAGAGGTTAATACTTCCTTGCAAATGGCTGCTGAAGGATCTATGAAAGGTATTCTTGCATTCAGCGAACTGCCGCTCGTTTCCATTGACTATAATGGAAATGGACATTCATCGATCGTAGATGGACTTTCAACAATGGTAATGGAAGGGAAGAAAGTTAAAGTTCTTGCCTGGTATGATAATGAATGGGGTTATTCTTCCCGTGTTGTTGATCTTGCGAACATGGTTGGAGCTCGTTTGATCAAAGGATCAAAAGTATCCATGATCTCCTAATAAGAAAAACAGAGCGCGTTTTTCTTATTTAAAAAATCAGGTGTCGCCAGCGATACCTGATTTTTTTTATAATGTCAAGAATAAAATATTAAAACTAGATGTTGCAAAACATTATAAAAGAAAGTATACTATGTTTCGTGAACTTCAATTAAGGCAATTAAGGCATTGAGTTCTACTTAAAGGGTTAGGACCTCTTTGGACTAACTTTCCCCCGTGGTAGATATTCTTTTGCCGCATGCTTGAAGGCATGATTATTATTTAAAGGGGGACTATGCGAATGGATACAATGGGAAGACACGTAATTGCTGAACTATGGGGATGCGACAGTGAAAAGCTAAATGACATGAAATTTATTGAAGAAACGTTTGTAGATGCTGCTCTTAGAGCTGGGGCAGAAATACGTGAAGTTGCTTTTCATAAGTTTGCGCCACATGGTGTAAGCGGAGTTGTTATTATTTCTGAATCACATTTAACAATTCACAGTTTTCCAGAGCATGGTTATGCAAGTATTGACGTTTATACATGCGGGGATCGAATTGATCCGAATGTAGCGGCTGATTATATTTCACAGGCTCTCGGAGCGAAAACCCGTGAGAACCTTGAGGTGCCACGCGGTATGGGTCCTGTAAAGGCTGCTAAGACAAAAGTATCAGCTCAGTAAAAAATGAATGACGAAACGACGAGAGGTGTGGATAGCACCTCTTTTAATATTTAAACCGAAAGGATTGTCCCTTCGGTTTTTTTAAATGCTTTCATTTCAAAAGCAATTCTATTGGTTGAATGGGTCATTTCGGGTTACAATTATTGAAAACAATCTTTAGGAGTCGATTTCAATGTTGAAAAAAATGCGAACTTTTTTGACCAATAGTGCAGAAACGCGCGAAAATCATAACGACCCCGAATTTCAAACCCATTATTTTAAAGCGCGGCAAGCGGATGTGATGAAAGCGATAAGCGGAATCATTCAGAAAAAGCCGAGTTGCCGGTTATTGGGAATTTCTGAAGAGCGGGGGGAAATTGCTTTTGAAATGACAAAGCCAAGAAAATCCTTCGTTGTGATTACGGTAATTACCGTCAAACCTTTTAGGGTCGCCGTTGATTTAAACGTATCTACGGAAACCTCTCTTCCGTTTGATTTTGGCAACTCAAAAAAGATTATTTCTAATTTTTATCGTGAACTAAAAGAGGAACTTGAATTTATTGGCACCTCTCTTGCAGAAAAATAATAAGAGAACAACCTTGTCACATACCGTTCTTTTGACTAAGATAGAAGTAGATAAAATTGATTTCAAATCTGGGGTTGATGCAATTGCGTTGTCCGTCCTGCCAACATAATGGCACAAAAGTGCTTGATTCTAGACCTGTTCATGCGGGTAGATCCATAAGAAGGAGAAGAGAATGTGAAGAGTGCACCTATCGCTTCACAACCTTCGAAACCGTTGAGGAAATGCCTTTAATTGTTGTGAAAAAAGAAGGGACAAGGGAAGAATTCAGCCGGGAAAAAATTTTGCGAGGTCTTATTAGAGCGTGTGAAAAGCGGCCGGTTCCGCTAGAAGTTCTCGAGGACATTGTTGACAATATCGAAAAAGATTTACGTAATCAAGGAACTTCCGAAGTAAAAAGCAAAGAAGTCGGAGAAAAGGTCATGGATTATTTAGCCAAAACGGATGAAGTCGCTTATGTCCGGTTTGCTTCCGTTTATCGGCAATTTAAAGACATTAATGTTTTTATCCAGGAACTGAAAGAATTGATCAAAAAAGAAAACAGTTAAAAAGTGCGTGAGACGTGTTCGGAAGGTTTTACGCTCTTTTTTTACGACCTTTTACAAAGAGAGTTCGCTTAAAAAAGAAAGGTGAGTTTAATGAGTATACACTGGAAAGAAGTTGTACCGGTGGATACGTATGTCATACAGATGAACGGATTGCTTCATGAATATGACAGAAAAGTATTGACCTTATTATATCAGCCGCTCATAGGAGGATTCGCATATAGTCTTTATATGACGTTTTGGTGCCTTGCACAAACAAGTGTTGACGAATATACACATCAATATTTAATGAATATGACCCAGTTTTCATTAAAAGACATTATCCAGGCAAGAAAAAAATTAGAAGCGATCGGCCTTTTAAAAACATATAAAAGAGAAGACGCGACGAGCCGCAAGTATATTTATGAACTACACGCACCACTGTCTCCCCATGATTTTTTCAATGACGGAATGTTGAACGTTTATTTGTACAATCGGCTTGGAAAAACAAAATTTGTAGAGATGAAGGAAGCGTTTCTTCTTCCTGATATAAAGAAGGAAGGATTTATTGATGTCACTTCATCTTTTAGTGATGTTTTTACTTCCCTTCACCCATCCGAAATGGTTGCAGGCGTCTATTCGGAAATGAATGAAGGATTGGGAGGCACGGAAGGAAAGGTGGCGAAAAACGCCGAATCAAGCCCTCCTTCTATTGGAATGGACGAGTTTGATTTTGATTTGCTCTATGCGAACTTGTCCAGTTTTATTCTGCCTAAAGAAGTAATTACAGCATCAATTAAAGAAGCGATTATAAAATTGGCCTATGTTTATCAAATGGAACCGCTCGAGATGAGCAAACAAGTGCAAAATGCCTATTATGCAAACGGTGAATTAACGGTTGAAAATTTGCGTAAAGAAGTTCAAAAATGGTATCGGATTGAACATCAAAATGAATTGCCAATATTGGCTGAAAGGACGCAGCCATTAAAGTATAGGATGATGGCAAATAAAGAGCCTGTTAGTGAAGAAGAAAAATTAATTAAATTTTTTGAAGAGATCTCTCCGTATAAATTGTTAGAACTTCATGAAGGAGGAAGGCCTGCTAGTAGTGATTTAGCCATTGTCTCTCATTTAATGCTCGAGAAAAAAATGAATCCGGGTGTCATTAATGTTTTGTTAGATTATGTATTAAAAACAATTGATGATAAATTGCCTAAAGCTTATATAGAAAAAATAGCAAGTCACTGGGCACGCAAAAAAGTGGTTACCGTTAAAGAGGCGATGGAACTTGCGAGGAAGGAATTTAACACGTATAAAGAGACGCAAGCAAATAAAAAGAGGATGTCTGCTAGAGGCAACCAAAAAAGATCGAAGCGTTTGACAGCATTGCCGGATTGGCTTCAGGAAAAAGATGACGATCAACAAGAGAATCCAAATGATGTGAACGAATTAACCGAAGAAGAGAAAGAAAATCAAAAGTGGCTTGAAGACTTGCTTAAAAATTTTTAACAACTTCAAGGAAGGAGGAAATTAGATGGAATCAATTAAAGAATCCTTCAAACAAATACCAGGGTATGCAAAATTCCAAAAGGACTATAATGCGTTAAAGTTTAAAGTCTTGAACGACCCGACGGTTGCTTCGTTTATTGAGAGCCATCCGGAACTTACGCAGGCAAGCATTGAGAGAAGCTTGCCAAGGCTTTTTGAATATATACAGGAACAGGCGAATTGTGCCAATTGCCCGGGGCTCGCCAATTGCCCGAACATGATGAAAGGCTATCAGCCAAAGCTTGGCGCAGGCAGAAATACCATTGATTTGTCGTATGAAAAATGCGAATTAAAGCTGCAAGAGGATAAACAAAAGTCGATCGTATCACTTATCAAAAGCTATTTTATTCCGAAAGAAATTTTAGAAGCGACTTTTGATAAATTGCACCGAATTGATAAGGAGCGCAAGGAAGCGATCTTTTATGCGACCCAATTTGTTACGGATGTATGTTCTGGAAAAGAAACGAAAGGACTTTATTTTTACGGCAAGTTCGGTGTCGGGAAAACATTTTTGCTTGGAGCGATAGCGAATAAACTTGCAGAACGGCAAGTGCAGTCATTAATTGTTCATACGCCGGAGTTTTTACGAGAGATTAAAAATAGCCTTTCAGAAGGAACATTTCAAGAAAAAATGGACCTTTTAAAAAAGGTGCCTGTTTTGATGCTTGATGATATTGGCGCGGAGAATATGTCGCCATGGATTCGCGATGAAGTGTTAGGCGTCATCCTTCAATTTCGCATGATGGAAAAGCTTCCCACACTTTATTCTTCAAACTTTGATTTTGATTTGCTTCAGGAACATTTTTATTGCTCGGAAAAAAGCGGCTTGGAAGAAGCAAAGGCGAAACGGATAATGGAACGTATCCGCCACATCACCATTCCTGTCTTTATTGGCGGCAGCAAGAATTTTAGAACGCTATCCTAGGAAAATCGTTACAGACGATTTTCCTTTCTTATTATGATAGAATGGAGAAGGAGAGGATGTATCCTTATTGGAGGTAAGATAAATGAGTATTGATGTCATATTACAAAAAGCATTAGACGGTATTCGTTTGACCGTAGATGATGCGATAAAGCTGTATGAGAGCGATGAAGTCGAGAAGATGGGCAAAGTCGCCGATACGATTATGAAACGCTGGCATCCCGAGCCGATTACAACGTTTGTTATTGGAAGAAATGTCAATTATACAAACGTATGTGATACATATTGCCGGTTTTGTGCTTTTTATCGGGCGCCAGGAAAAGAGGGCGGCTACGTGCTGGACGATGATGTGATTTTGCAAAAGATCCAGGAGACGGCTGATGTTGGTGGAACCGAAATTTTAATGCAGGGCGGTACGAATCCGAATTTGCCTTTTTCATATTATACCGATTTGCTAAAAAAAATTAAACAACGTTTCCCAGGAATTACGATGCACTCATTTTCTCCCGCTGAAATTTGGAAAATGGTTGAAGTGTCAGGCTTATCGCTAGAAGAAGTGCTACGCCAATTGAAAGAGGCGGGATTAGATTCACTTCCCGGAGGAGGTGCGGAAATATTAGATGATCGCACACGTAAGCGTATTAGCCGTTTAAAAGGTTCATGGACGGAATGGATCGACTGCATGAAAACCGCTAAAAAAGTCGGATTGCACTCGACAGCGACAATGGTTATTGGATTTGGTGAAACATTTGAAGAACGCGCCTTGCACCTTCAGCGGGTCCGCGATGCTCAGGACGAAACGAACTGCTTCCTGGCGTTTATTTCATGGACGTTCCAACCGGATAATACAAATTTAAAAGGTGAAAAAACCTCGCCAAGAGAATATTTAAAAAATGTAGCGATTTCTCGCATCTTTCTTGACAATATACCGAACTTCCAATCTTCGTGGGTCACAATGGGACCAGAGGTTGGAAAGCAATCGCTCCATTACGGTTGCAACGATTTTGGCAGCACGATGATGGAAGAAAACGTCGTATCAGCCGCAGGAACGACGCATAAAGTAAATACGAATCTGACCCTTCGCCTCATTCGTGAAGCCGGAAAAATCCCGGCACAACGAAATACAAAATATGAAATTCTCCATATTTTTAAAGAAGGTGAAACGGCCGAAAAAGACTTCGTCATGCAAAATTAATTTTAAGGCTTTCTAGCTCCGAAAAGAGTTAGAAAGCTTTTTAATTCTCTGTGAAAATAGTTCATGTTTTATGCTTCTATCCCATATATATTATCAAAGAAGTGAGAGGGAGGGGCAAGATTGATTGAACTCATTTTTACAGATCAAGAAGAATGTTATCAAGTACGTAAAAAAATATGTAATCAGGCGAGCCTAAAACAGATGAATCCTTCCTTTGTAGAAGTTTTACATACAGACCCGCACATTTTACATATAAAAAGCTTCGAGCATATGAATGTTATTATCGATATAGTGGCCGGCTATATCCAGGATAAAGTAGAGGAAGATCATCTTTTATATTTGATAGAAAATGTGTTTTTCTTTAAGGACAAAGAGGAACAACAGGAAATTTTAGTTATCGCTAAATCGATAATGAACGGCGAAATTGAAGATATTCCAGGCACGAGTAGCATGGTGCCGGGTGAACAGTTAATTAAAAAGGAACTCAGTAAATTATTTTTAGAAAATCGAAGGAAATTTACAATTGATTCATTTATCCAGTTTCGTCTAAAAGATTATTTTCAACAGTTGCTAATGTATGTAGAGTGGGCGATTGATGAATATAAAATGGAATTGGAATATCAGTCGTTTATCGATCATTTGAGAACATGTGTCAGTACCTACCAGACAAAAGTAAACGCCATTCATGTAACGTTTGATGGGGAAATCCGGATTTATGATGAGGTGCTAAATCCTTTTTCATCTGAAAAGTTGGAAAAAATGTATGAAAAAGCACTGGTGATGACGGAAGAATTGGATTTGGACAGGATATTACTTGGTCCTTTGCTCGGGATTTCACCTAAAATGATTTATTTTTATAGTAACGAAGCCGATCATGCGATAGTACATACGATTCAAAATATTTTTGAAGAACGTTTGATTCATCAGCCATTATCATCATTTGCGGCGCTAAAGCAGCGTATAAATTCATCTAAAACATGATATACTGTCATTTGACTACTTGATTTTCAAATTTTTCACGCATATAATAGAATTACATTTTAAAATGATAATTAGCGTTGATAAGGACATGAGTTATTTATTACGGTTTACAGAGAGGGGAGCACTAGCTGAAAGCTTCCTAACACGGATAAATAATTTACCACCTTGGAGCTTCAGCGGCGAATTGAAGTAGCCGCATGACGGACAAATTACCGTTATCAAGACACGAGTGCCATAGCTTTCTTTGCTATGGAACGAGGGTGGAACCGCGAGTAGAACACTCGTCCCTTTATTAGGGACGGGTGTTTTTTATTATGCCCCGGCATTTTTGTTCAGAAGCGGATAATAAGGTGTAATTCCACTCTAAAGGACAATTTTCCGCTTACGGATGAGGCCACTGAAAAAGTCCAAGAAATTTTCAAAAATGCTTTTTCCTAAAAAATACATCCCCACTTTGGTAAGCGAAATGCATTGTAAACACGATGCTATCCCCCACTTCCTAAGTGAAAAATACTGTTTTTTTGGGTTTTGGTTTTTTAAAAATTTTAGTTTTTTATTAAAAGGAACTTTTTCAGTGGCTTCCTTACGGATCGCATTTTTGTCCAATAGAAGCGATTCTATAGGACAGATGGCTGTTGTATATGCCTCGGCATTTTTTCCTAGAAGCGGAAAATAAGAGGTGTATTTACGCTAATTTTTGTAACATGTAGATTTAAAAGGAGAGAAAAAAGATGTCATCTATTCAATTAACATTTCCAGACGGTTCGGTGAAAAGTTATCCAAAAGGGGTAACAGCCGAACAAGTAGCCGAATCGATCAGTCCAAGTTTGAAGAAAAAGTCCATCGCCGGTAAAGTCAACGGTGAGCTTTATGATTTTACACGGCCGATTGAAGAAGATGCTTCGATTGAAATTATTCCGCAAGACTCCGAAGAAGGGTTGGAAATAACCCGCCACAGTACGGCCCATTTAATGGCGCAGGCGATTAAACGCCTTTATCCTGATGTAAAGCTCGGAATCGGACCGGTTATTGAAAACGGCTTTTATTATGATATCGATATGCCGCATGCTTTAACTCCGGAAGACTTGCCGGCGATTGAAAAGGAAATGCAAAAAATCGTCAATGAAAACTTGCCGATCGTTCGTAAAGTAGTTAGCCGTGAGGAAGCGATTAAAATTTATCAACAAATCGATGATCACTTAAAGCTTGAATTGATTCGCGATCTTCCGGAAGATGCAGTCATTACGATTTATGAGCAAGGCGAATTTTTTGATCTTTGCCGCGGGCCGCATCTTCCCTCGACAGGAAAAATTAAATCGTTTAAATTGATGAGTATCTCCGGAGCCTATTGGAGAGGAAAAAGTGACAATCAAATGCTTCAACGGATTTACGGAGCGGCGTTCCTCAATAAAAAAGATTTGGATCAACATTTAAAATACCTTGAAGAAGCGAAAGAGCGTGATCACCGTAAATTAGGAAAAGAGCTTGGCATATTTACCGTTTCGCAAAAAGTCGGGCAAGGTTTGCCGCTCTGGCTTCCAAAAGGCGCAACGATTCGCCGTATTATCGAACGCTATATTGTCGATACAGAAGTCCGTCTTGGCTATGACCATGTGTATACGCCTCATTTAGGAAGCGTTGAGCTTTATAAGACATCCGGCCACTGGGATCACTATAAAGATGATATGTATCCTGCAATGGAAATGGATAATGAACAATTGGTACTTCGTCCGATGAACTGTCCGCATCATATGATGGTTTATAAAAACTCGATGCACAGCTACCGTGACCTTCCAGTCCGAATTGCCGAACTTGGCACGATGCATCGTCACGAAATGTCCGGGGCACTTGCCGGCCTGCAGCGGGTGCGTTCAATGACGTTAAATGATGCTCACATTTTTGCGAGACCTGATCAGTTGAAGGACGAATTTATTCGCGTCGTGAAACTCATCCAACGCGTCTATGAAGATTTCGGGATTAACGATTACAAATTCCGCCTATCGTATCGCGACCCTGAAGACAAAGAAAAATATGTCGATAATGATGAAATGTGGGAAAAAGCGCAAAGCCTGTTGAAAGAAACGATGGAGGACATGAACCTCGATTATGTCGAAGCTGAAGGCGAAGCGGCGTTTTACGGACCGAAACTTGACGTTCAGGTAAAAACGGCACTGGGCAAGGAAGAAACGTTGTCTACTGTTCAATTGGACTTCCATTTGCCGGAACGATTTGATTTAACCTATAAAGGAAGCGACGGCCAGGACCACCGTCCAGTCGTTATCCACCGCGGAGTCGTTTCGACAATGGAACGCTTTGTTGCCTTCTTGATCGAGGAATATAAAGGGGCTTTCCCAACATGGCTCGCGCCTGTTCAAGTTCAAATCATTCCGGTATCGAGCGTCCATGAAGAATACGCAAGAAAAATAAAAGAAGATTTACAAGAAGAAGGCGTAAGAGCGGAACTCGATCTTCGCGATGAAAAACTCGGCTACAAAATTCGCGAAGCGCAAATGCAAAAAATTCCGTATATGCTCGTTCTTGGCGACAATGAAATTAGCGATAATGCCGTCAATGTGCGCAAATATGGCGAGCAAAAATCAGAAACTGTTCCTTACGAAGAATTTAAAGCGGCAATCCTTCGCCAAATTGCTGAGCGTAAGTAGACATGTGAATAGAGAAAGGTGATGATAAGGACATGAACTATATTTTACGGTTGATAGAGAGGGAAGTCCCGGCTGAAAGCTTCCTAACACGAAAATATAGCTTACCACCTTTGAACTTCGGCGGTGAAACCAATTAGCCGCTGACGGAACTTGCCGTTATTAAGCCAAGTGCTATAGCTTATTTGCTATGGAACGAGGGTGGAACCGCGAGATAAACACTCGTCCCTGTATGAGGGACGAGTGTTTTTATTTTTTATAAAGGAGAGGAACCATGATGTCATCTATTCAATTATCATTTCCAGACGGTTCGGTGCGTAAATATCCGAAAGGGGTAACAGCCGAACAAGTCGCTGAATCGATCAGTCCAAGTTTGAAGAAAAAGTCCATCGCCGGTAAAGTCAACGGTGAGCTTTACGATTTTACGCTGCCGATAGAAGAAGATGCTTTAATTGAAATCATTCTAACTGAATCTGAAGAAGGATTAAAAATTATTCGCCATAGTACGGCCCATTTAATGGCGCAGGCGATCAAACGTCTTTATCCGGATGTGAGACTCGGGATCGGGCCGGTCATTGAAAACGGTTTTTATTATGATATTGATATGCCGCACGCCTTAAACCCGGAAGATTTGCTGGCGATTGAAAAAGAAATGCAAAAAATTGTGGATGAAAACTTGCCGATTGTCCGCAAAGTGGTTAGCCGTAAAGAAGCGATCAGCATTTATCAAAAAGTCGATGATCATTTAAAGCTTGAATTGATTCGCGACCTTCCTGAAGATACGGTCATTACGATTTATGAGCAGGGGGAGTTTTTCGATCTATGCCGCGGTCCACATGTTCCTTCCACAGGCAGGATAAAAGCATTTAAATTAATGAACATTGCCGGCGCCTATTGGCGAGGAGACAGTAACAACCAGATGCTTCAACGCGTTTACGGGGTGGCCTTTTTAAACGAAAAAGATTTAAAGGAGTATTTGCAGTTTCTTGAAGAAGCGAAACAACGAGACCACCGTAAGCTGGGAAAAGAGTTAGAGTTATTCATGTTCTCTGAAGAAGCTCCGGGTATGCCGTTTTACCTGCCGAAAGGGCAGACGGTTCGATTAGAACTTGAAAATTTTTCGCGTGAACTGCAAGAGCAGGCGGGCTATGAAGAAGTGAGGACACCGTTTATGATGAATCAAAGGCTGTGGGAACAGTCCGGTCATTGGCACCACTACCGCGAAAATATGTATTTTTCAGAAGTAGATGAAACACGTTTTGCAATGAAACCGATGAATTGCCCCGGGCATATGTTAATTTTCAAAAATAAGCTTCGTTCTTACCGGGAATTGCCGATCCGTATCGCTGAATTCGGCCAGGTCCATCGCCATGAATTCAGCGGGGCGTTAAACGGAATGCTGCGGGTCCGTACATTTTGCCAGGATGATGCGCATATTTTTGTAAAGCCTGACCAGATTGAAAGCGAAATAAAAGCCATCTTTCAATTGATCGATAATATCTATCGTACATTCGGTTTTAAATATTCAGTCGAACTTTCCACTCGGCCGGACGATTCGATGGGCGATGACCGGCTCTGGGAACAGGCGGAAAGAGCACTTCAAAACGTGCTGGAAGATCTTAAGCTAGACTATCACGTAAATGAAGGAGACGGCGCGTTTTACGGACCGAAAATCGACTTTCACATTAAAGATGCATTAAGGCGTTCCCACCAATGCGCGACCATTCAGCTTGATTTTCAAATGCCGGAGAAATTTGATTTATCGTACATTGATGAACATAATGAAAAGGCGCGTCCGGTCGTCATTCACCGTGCGATTTATGGATCGATTGACCGTTTCTTCGGTATTCTGATCGAACATTTCGGCGGTGCGTTTCCAACATGGCTGGCTCCGCTTCAAGTGAAGTTGATTCCGGTCTCCGGCGTACATGCCGATTATGCTAAAAAGCTAAAAGAAGATTTGCACGAGCATGGTGTTCGAGTAGAAATCGATGATCGGGATGAAAAACTAGGCTACAAAATTCGTGAAGCGCAATTGCAGAAAATCCCTTATATGCTTGTGCTTGGGGACAAGGAAGTAAGGGAGGATGCGGTGAATATACGTAAATACGGTGAACAAACGTCAGAATCTGTTTCCTATGATCAGTTTAAAGAACGAATAGTAGAGGAAATTCAAACACGAAAATAAAAAACTGCGAATTGCTCGCAGTTTTTTATTGCACAAATCCATAGTTTTACGTTATAATCAAATTCGTTGTTGTGAAACTTTTATTATTTGACAATGATGAAAAGTCATGGTATAGTAATCTAAGTAACTAAATAAATGGAAGTTTCGATAAGCAGAAGCACCCGCTTCTCACCTGATTGACGCGAAAAGCTGTTAACTGGTAGAACGAACATACAGGCATGAATTGCCTTGTTTAGTGTGGGTGTAGTATGCACCGACGCTTTTTTTATTGGTTTACAAAAGCCTGAGCATACTTGGCTCACGTAAATTTTTGGAGGTGACTTACTATTAGTAAGGACATGTCTGTCAATGAGGGCATTCGTGCTCGTGAAGTAAGGGTCATAGGACCGGACGGAAGCCAGTTAGGAATCAAGACGCGCTATGAGGCGCTCGAGCTTGCGCAAAAATCCAACCTTGATCTTGTGCTTGTTGCCGCAAACGCAAAACCACCAGTATGCCGAATTATGGATTACGGTAAGTTTAAGTTTGAGCAACAAAAGAAAGAGCGGGAAGCTCGTAAAAACCAGAAGGTTATTACGACAAAGGAAATTCGCTTAAGCCCGACCATCGAGGAGCATGATTTCAATACGAAATTGAAAAATGCCCGTAAATTCCTTGAAAAGGGCGACAAAGTTAAAGCAAGCATTCGATTCCGTGGACGTGCGATTACACATCCTCAAATCGGACAAAAAGTTTTGGAACGATTGGCTAAGGAATGTGAAGATCTTTCCAACGTTGAAGTTAAACCAAAAATGGAAGGACGCAGTATGTTCCTCATTCTTGCACCAAAAAACGACAAATAATGATTACCAGGGAGGAATCCGATCATGCCTAAAATGAAAACACATAAAGGTGCTGCAAAGCGCTTTAAAAAGACTGGAACAGGTAAATTAAAACGTGGCCGCGCATTTACGAGCCACTTATTCGCGAACAAGTCTACAAAAGCAAAACGCAAGCTACGTAAAGCTAAGCTTGTTCACAGTGGTGACTTCAAGCGCATTAAAACATTATTAACGTATAAGAAAAAATAATCGCGATTTAAAATATAGGAGGTTTTAATTATGCCAAGAGTAAAAGGTGGCTATGTGTCACGTCGTCGTCGTAAAAAAGTATTAAAATTAGCTAAAGGTTATTTCGGTTCGAAACATAAATTATTTAAAGTTGCTCAACAACAAGTATTTAAATCCCTTCAATATGCTTACCGTGACCGCCGTCAAAAGAAACGTGACTTCCGTAAGCTCTGGATTACTCGTATCAATGCAGCAGCGCGTACAAACGGACTTTCTTACAGCCGTTTAATGCACGGATTAAAAGTTGCGGGTATCGATATTAACCGTAAAATGCTTGCTGAAATTGCAATCACTGATGAAAAAGCATTCGCTGAATTAGCTTCTAAAGCAAAAGAAAGCTTAAACGCTTAAATGATAAGACCATTTCCACGATAGGAAATGGTCTTTTTTTAAATAAAAAAAGTGGACACAGCATAAACGGCTCGTCTCCTGTCATAAAATGACGTCAAAGGAGGGGAGGACAATGGAGCAAAAGCTTAATGAGATTATTCACATCTTACGGTATGCAGGATTGTTTGCTCCGCTTATCTTTATCGCTCTTCACGTTTTACGCCAATTTTTATTTATTCCGATTGGTTTGATTTGTGTTATCGGCGGGTTGTTATTCGGGTCTTTGTCGGGTTCCCTGTATTCCATTATCGGCATTACATTATCAAGCATTATGTTTTATGGTCTGCGCAGGGTGATGCCAAAAATGTTTAGCAAAATTACAGGTTTGAAAAACAAATGGATCGGAAAAAGAATACCTTTTTCACTCGGGCAAATTACAATTTTAAAGCTTATTCCGTTTGTTCATTTTCAATTGCTGTCCTATTGTTTAATCGAAATGACATCCGATTTTAAAGAGTATACAAAAGCAAGCCTTATCTCAAATATACCAGTAGCCATCGCGTATACAACGTTTGGAAACTATATTTTACATTTATCGCTTCTCTGGGGTGGAGCGGCTCTTGCAGTATTATCCATATTGTTTTATTTGCTGCGGAGAAAAGAATGGATATTCAAGTGGAACGAATTTTTCGAACGGGAAGATAAAGAAGAAGTCAAACATGTTAAAGTCAGAGGTGCGTAGACAGTCGGCAGATAGCCGGCTTTTTCTTTTGGAAAAAAGCTTCTGTTTGACATATGAAAGGAAGTAATGTATTTTTTCCATGAAGCAAAAAATGAAAATATAGAAGGTGAATCCATGGGATTTGATAAATTGTTCGAACTGCAAAAAAGGCTGAACGAACGGATTGTTCGCGAGCATCATCTGGAAGAACGGTTTTTATTTGAAGAACGAATTTTAGCTTTACTAGTAGAGCTCGGAGAACTGGCGAATGAGACACGCTGTTTTAAATATTGGAGCTTAAAACCTCCTTCCAAACGCGAAATCATCCTTGAAGAATATGTGGATGGATTGCATTTTATCCTATCGGTTGGACTCGATTTAGGAATAGATTCTTATAATGGCTCTGTACATTACAGTAATGAAAGGCTAGTTCAACAGTTTTTGTCCATTTATGAAATCATTCAAAAGCTGCGGTTGTCTAAGGAAACCGCTCATTTTGAGCAACTGTTTTCAGAGTATCTTGGGCTTGGAAAATTACTTGGTTTTTCTTCAGAGGAAATTGTCGATGCATATTATAGAAAAAACGAAATTAACCATATTCGGCAGGACAAAGGATATTAAACTTGATCTGTTGAAATCAATCGTTCCTGTAAATTGTAAATTTCTTTTTCGTGTTTGACAAATCGGCTTTCAAGAAATTTGACTTCTTTATCAAGCTTCGAATGAATACTTGCAAGTTGGCTATTTACGTTATTTTCAAGAGAATCAATGCGACCGTGAAGTTCTTTTTCAACCTGGTCAAAATGATTGTCAACCTCGTCAAAGCGTTTATCAATAGCTGTAAAACGCTTGTCAACCTCGTCAAAGCGTTTATCAATAGCTGTAAAACGCTTGTCAACCTCGTCGAAACGTTTATCAATAGCTGTAAAACGCTTGTCAACTTCTGCAAAACGCTTGTCCATCCGTTTGTCCATTTCTTCAAGAAGTTTCTTGTTGTTTTCTTCCAACGCTAATTTCATGGCCTCCATAATTTCTTTTAAATACTCCATTTTATAGCCTCCTTTCTACAATGGAACCGGCTGCTACTGCTGGTTCTATTTTTTATTTTAATTCATGCAGCGTAAAATAGTAAAGTTGTTAACATGCGATATGATTCATGGTCATGATATACTAAACTTGAGCAAAATTCATATTGCTCTGATAGTTTTTTGGACATACTACTTATCTATACATAACAAATGTGAAAGGAGAAAATCCAATGGCAAAGTTAGATGAAACATTGACGTTATTGAAAGATTTGACCGATGCAAAAGGGATTGCCGGGAACGAACGCGAGCCCCGTGAAGTGATGAAGCGATATGTTGAGCCTTATGCCGAGGAAGTGGTGACCGACAATCTTGGCAGCTTGATTGCCAAAAAAACAGGGGACGGAAGCGGTCCTAAAGTTATGCTCGCCGGCCATTTAGACGAAGTCGGTTTCATGGTATCGCAAATTACCGATAAAGGATTCCTCCGCTTCCAACCGGTTGGTGGCTGGTGGGGGCAAGTCATGCTCGCGCAACGAGTAACGGTAGTGACGAAAAACGGAGAAATTCCAGGTGTCATCGGTTCTAAGCCGCCGCACATTTTATCGCCTGAAGCGCGAAAGAAACCGTTTGAAATTAAAGATATGTTTATTGACATTGGAGCAACGAGCAAAGATGAAGCGCTTGAATTCGGTGTTCGGCCAGGAGACATGATTGTCCCTTATTGTGAATTTACCGTTATGAAAAATGAAAAATTTTTACTGGCTAAAGCCTTTGATAACCGTGTCGGTTGTGCCATTGTCGTTGACGTCCTTCGCCGGCTCAAAGAAGAAAAGCACGCGAATACCGTATATGGGGTAGCTACCGTTCAAGAAGAAGTCGGCTTGCGCGGAGCAAAAACAGCTGCCAACTATATCGAACCAGACATTGCGATTGCTATTGATACGGGCATTCCTGGCGATACTCCGGGAGTAACTGAAAAGGAAGCGCTATCCAAATTAGGAGATGGGCCGCAAATTATTTTATACGATGCATCCATGGTTTCCCACAAAGGGCTGCGTGATTTTGTCATTGCAACAGCAGAAGAATTGAACATTCCATATCAATTGGATACTACTCCAGGCGGTGGAACAGATGCAGGAAACATTCATTTAACAGGTACAGGCGTTCCGACCCTTGCCATGAGCGTGGCAACCCGTTATCTTCATACGAATGCCTCGATCATCCACCGTGATGACTATGAAAACAGCGTAAAATTAATCGTCGAAGTGATAAAACGTCTCAATGCCGAAAAAGTAAAAGAAATTAAATTCAGTTAAGTAAAAATCCCGGGAGAGATCCCGGGATTTTACTTTAATCCATTTGACAACGTATCGAGCATTTCATCTTTTTTTGTTTCATTGGAATTATTCCAAATGACCTCAAATAATACACCAAGGCCAGGAAGCATTTTTTCTTCGCCGCTTTGAATCGCTTCAACAATTGTACTTTCAAGTTCTTGTTTGTTATTACCCGAAACATTTGCCAGAATGGCCTTTCGTAAATCGATATTCATAGTCGTCACCTCTACGTGAAGATAATCAGTACTTCTCTAGTATGTACTTATACTTTATTTTTCATTAACAGTGAATGGATTATGCATGGCGAAAAAGATATAATAAGAAAAGATTTGAAGGTGGAGGGAATTATGAAACGAATTGAGTCAGAACAAAATGCATCGGTAAAACAATGGAAAAAGCTATATACAAAAAAAGAACGTGAAAAAACGCGTACATATTTAATTGAAGGACCCCATTTAATTGAAGAGGCGATCAAACATGATGTACCGGTCATTCATTTGATTGTGGAAGAGAGTTTCGAACTTCCAGGTACCTGGGATGCTTACGCGTTAAATACGTGGGTCGTTACTAGAAAAATTATGAAGGGCTTGAGCGACACGGAACATCCGCAAGGTATATTAGCCGTTTGTGAAATGCCGGACGAAGAAGAAACGTTGGAACCGAAAGGACGTTTTCTTTTAGTGGACGGCGTTCAAGATCCAGGGAATTTAGGCACCATTATTCGTACAGCTGACAGTGCGGGTCTTAATGGAGTCATTCTTGGCGAAGGAACGGTCGATCTTTATAACAGTAAAGTTCTCCGGGCGACTCAAGGATCATTGTTTCACCTGCCTGTTATAAAAGGTCATTTATCAAAATGGATTTCTTCATTTAAAGAAGAGGGTGTCCCTGTTTATATAACTGCATTAAAAGGAGCGACTTCCATGAGAGAAGTGGCTTCACCGGAACAGTTTGCCCTTGTCATCGGAAATGAAGGCAGCGGTGTCCGCTCGGAAATTATGAAAGAAGCAGATGAGCTGGTTGCCATACCAATATACGGTCAGGCGGAATCTCTTAATGTTTCGGTTGCAACTGGAATACTGCTATATGAATTACAGCGGAATCGAAAATAAATCGGCATGTTTTTTTAGATAAAGAATACTATAGATGTCAAAATTTATTTGCTTCAATGACTGGATTTAGATATAATAAAAAACAGTTAAATAGGGAATAAAGCGTTGAAGGAGAATAGTAAATAACCCCTCGCCAATCAGGGAGGAAATGCCGTGACTGAAAGCGTTTCTTTGGCTCGAGCTTATTGAATTCACTCCGGAGCTGTCGCCTGAACTTTTCGCATGGCCTGAAAAAGTAGGGTGGACCGGCAAATCTGTCGTTATAGAAATGAAGTGAACAATAATGAATTGTTAATTTGGGTGGTACCGCGAAATCCTCGTCCCTTGTTTGGACGGGGTTTTTTATTTTTATAAAGAAATTGTGTTTCAAAGGAGGAACATGTTATGAAGGATCGATTGCAGGCATTAAAAGAAGAGGCATGCTTAAAAATCGAGCAAACAGAAGACTTGAAAGAATTGCAAAACATTCGAGTCGCGTACCTTGGAAAAAAGGGACCGATTACTGAAGTGCTAAAAGGGATGGGGAGACTTTCGAGCGAAGAGCGACCTATCATCGGCGCTTTTGCCAACGAAGTTCGTGATGCTATAACTGCCGCCCTTGATCAGAAGCAAGAGGAACTTGGAAAACTTGAAATTGAAAAAAAATTAAAAGCAGAATCGATTGATGTAACGCTTCCGGGCCGCCCGGTGAACAAAGGAAATAGCCATCCGCTCACAGCTGTCATTGATGAAATCGAAGATCTATTCTTAAGTATGGGCTTTACCGTTGCAGAAGGGCCAGAAGTAGAAACCGATTATTACAATTTCGAAGCGCTAAATTTGCCAAAGGGGCATCCGGCACGCGACATGCAAGATTCTTTCTTTATCACGGAAGATCTTTTATTGCGTACGCAAACGTCGCCAGTGCAGGCGAGAACAATGGAAAAGCATGAAGGAAAAGGTCCTGTTAAAATTATATCGCCGGGCAAAGTATACCGCCGTGATAATGATGATGCGACGCACTCCCACCAGTTCATGCAAATTGAAGGGCTCGTCGTAGATAAAAATATCCGGTTAAGCGACCTTAAAGGAGTGCTTACGGCGTTTGCGAAAAAAATGTTCGGTGAAGAGCGGAAAATCCGACTCCGGCCAAGTTTCTTCCCATTTACGGAACCTTCCGTCGAAATGGATATATCTTGTTTTAAATGCGGCGGAAAAGGTTGCTCGATCTGCAAGCAGACCGGTTGGATTGAAATACTCGGAGCGGGCATGGTTCACCCGAACGTTTTAGAGATGGCAGGATTTGATTCGAAAAAATATACCGGATTCGCTTTCGGAATGGGGCCTGAACGGATTGCGATGTTAAAGTACGGCATTGATGATATCCGTCATTTTTATACGAACGACATCCGTTTCTTAAAACAATTCAAAAAGGCTTAAATGGAGGGGAGCACATGTTAGTCTCATATAATTGGTTAAAAGAATTTGTGAAAATTGATATTTCTGCTCATGAATTAGCGGAGAAAATAACGAAGAGCGGCATTGAAGTAGAAATAGTAGAGTCATTAAATAAAGGAGTGTCCGGGGTTGTCGTTGGTTCCGTTCTAGAATGCGTCCAGCATCCGAATGCAGATAAGCTCAGGGTTTGCCAGGTCGACATCGGTGAAGAAGCACCGGTGCAAATCGTTTGCGGCGCGCCAAACGTTGCGGCAGGTCAAAAGGTGGCAGTTGCAAAAGTCGGGGCTGTGCTTCCAGGAAACTTCAAAATTAAAAAAGCGAAACTTCGCGGCGAGGAATCGAACGGCATGATCTGTTCTTTAGAAGAGCTCGGGGTAGAAACGAAGCTCGTTCCAAAAGAATATACGGATGGAATTTTCATTATGCCGGGTGATGCTGAAGTTGGAGTAGATGCGCTTGAACTTTTGAATCTAACGGATTTTGTTCTTGAACTTGGCCTGACACCGAACCGGGCAGATTGTTTAAACATGATTGGTGTAGCCTATGAAGTGGCCGCCATTTTAAACGAGGAAGTAAAGATTGCGGACATTGAAATTACGCCGACAGCCGAAAAGGCATCCGATTATATTTCCGTTCAAATCGAATCAGAGGAAGACAATCCGTACTATGGGGCGATGATCATTAAAAACGTCCATATCGAACCATCCCCGTTATGGATGCAAAACCGTTTAATGGCTGCAGGAATCAGGCCGATTAATAATGTCGTTGATATTACCAATTACGTTTTGCTTGAGTACGGCCAGCCACTTCATGCTTTTGATTATGACCGTCTTGGTTCGAAGGAAATTGTCGTTCGTCGTGCTAAACAAAATGAAGAGATTGTTACATTGGATGATGTGAAACGACAATTAAACGAAAATCATCTCGTTATTACAAACGGTAAAGAGCCCGTCGCTGTAGCCGGAGTAATGGGAGGGGCAACATCGGAAGTTCAGCAAGATACAACGACGATTCTTTTGGAAGCGGCCTATTTTAATAGCCAACGTGTTCGTGCCGCTTCAAAAGACCTTGGTCTTCGTAGCGAGTCCAGCACCCGTTTTGAAAAAGGAATTGACCGTAACCGCGTGTATGATGCCGCTCGCCGGGCCGCATCTTTAATGGCGGCCTATGCCGGCGGAGAGGTTGTCAGCGGGATTGTTGAAGCGGGAAGCCGCATCGTTGAGGAAATCAACGTAAGCGTAACACAAACGAGGATCAACGGACTGCTTGGCACGAACATTTCCCTTGATGAAATCGGTGAAAAGTTAAGCCGCCTTAAGCTTCCATACGAACAGAGTGGTGAAACGTTCACAGTAACGGTCCCGACCAGACGACCTGATATTACGATTGATGCGGATCTTGTGGAAGAAGTCGGGCGAATCTATGGCTACGATCGTATTCCGGCCACTTATCCGTTAAGTGAAGCAAGGCCGGGCGGATTGACACCATTTCAAGAGAAACGAAGAAAGGTTCGTCGTTATTTAGAAGGAGCGGGGCTTTACCAGGCTGTCACGTATTCTTTGACAACCCCGGAAAAAGCAAAAAGTTTCTCTTTTAAGAAGGAAGATGTTTATCCGATTTCGGTTGCGCATCCGATGAGCGAAGATCGGAGTACATTGCGTTTGTCCCTCATTCCACAGCTGCTTGAAGTGATTTTATACAATCAAAATCGGGCGCTTGAAGACATCGGCTTTTATGAAATTGGCTCTGTTTTTGTGAATAAAGAGCAAGAGCTGGTTAATTTGCCTGAGGAAAGAGTTTATCTTGCCGGTGCTTTATCGGGAATGTGGAACGAACACCCGTGGCAGGGGGAAAAGAAAAAGGTCGACTTTTTTGTTGCTAAAGGCATACTCGAAGGACTGTTTGCCGAACTTGGCCTTAGCACCCGGATTAGTTTCGAGAGTGGGGACGTCAGCGGAATGCACCCGGGAAGAACAGCTATTATTAAACTCGATAGCATTAAGATTGGATTAGTGGGCCAAATTCACCCGGCAACACAAAAGGAATGGGACATTAACGAAACATATGTGTTCGAGCTCGATTTAGGAAAACTGTTAGAAGCCGAAGTAGAACCGACTGTTTATTCCACATTGCCGCGCTATCCTTCGGTAACGCGCGATATTGCCTTAGTGATTGATGAAGACCTTCCGGCGGGTGACTTATATACGGTCATTCAGGAAGCCGGCGGAAATCTTTTAAAAGAAGTGAATTTGTTCGATCTATATCAGGGAGAGCGGATGGAACAAGGAAAGAAATCGCTCGCGTTTTCATTAAAATATTTCGACCCTGAACGGACGTTGACGGACGAAGAAGTTCTAAAAGCACATGAAAACGTATTGAAGAGCCTTGAAGAACGTTTCGGCGCTACATTGCGTAAATAAGGAAAAGTGTGACGAAAAGTCACACTTTTTTATTTTGAAAAATAAATCCGATAGAAATACTTGACTTTCTATTTTGAACAAATTAAAATGTTAAACAACAAACCAAACTTATCAAGAGCGGCAAAGGGAACTGGCCCGATGATGCCCGGCAACCTGCAGATTATGTAAGGTGCCAATTCCAGCAAAATGGTTGCCATTTTGAAAGATAAGGGAAATAGATTTTGCCTTAGCCTTTCCGGAATGGGAGGTTTTTCTTTTTTTTAACGAAGTTTTCGGTTCGATGAAATAGCTTATTCTTTGCGGTTTAAATAAAGCAATTCGAATAGATCGATTGGGAGGAATGGGCATGGGGAGCAAACAAGAGCATACAGAAACCATTTTTGAGCGAATTAAAGAGATGTTGGAGACGATGAAATTTGGCTCCATTACACTTGTCGTTCAGGATGGCAAAGTCATTCAATTGGAGCGAAGTGAAAAAGTAAGAATTAAATAATGTTGCGCTGACTAGACAAACTAGAGGCGGTTTTAACCTAATTGATTTAAAGGCGAAAAGTCTAATGTGGGAACTAAACAATTTGATGCATATAGGCTTGGAAGACCACCGGATCCTATTAGGTTAAGATCGCCTTTTTTGTTTAAAAAACAAAGGGGAGAGAGCACAGTGAAAAAGCAATTAACGTATGATACTTGGAGCGGAGAACAACTTAAAATTCCGTTTGAAGATGATACAAAAGGGGCGATCGAAGTTCTTCAATGGGCGTATGACGAATACGGGAAATCAATCGTTTATGCGTGTAGTCTCGGAGCCGAAGGGATGGTTCTTATTGATTTAATTTCAAAAGTGAAGGATGATGCAAAAGTTGTTTTTCTCGATACGAATGTCCATTTTAAAGAAACGTATGAGTTGATTGATAAGGTGAAAAAGAAATATCCAAAGTTGAATTTTGTTGTTGTAGAGCCAGAAATCACACTTGATGAGCAAGCGCTTCAGTATGGGGAAGAGCTCTGGAAGACCAATCCGAATCAATGTTGCCATTTGCGAAAAGTAATTCCGCTGCAAAAAGCGCTCGAGGGCAGTACAGCATGGATCACCGGATTGCGCAGAGACCAATCACCGACAAGAAGCAAAACGGAATTTATTAATAAAGACGAAAAGTTTAAATCCATCAAAGTTTGTCCATTAATCCATTGGACATGGAAAGATGTGTGGAGATACATCTATAAACATGATCTTCCATACAATCCATTGCATGATCAAGGATATCCGAGCATCGGATGTGAAAAATGCACGCTCCCAACGAATGATGCAACAAATTTACGTGCCGGAAGATGGGCATCTCTAGAAAAGACGGAATGTGGGCTGCATCAGACGTAAACAGGAGAGATAAACGATGATCGTAACGTATATAGCTTTTGCGGTAGGTTTCTTTTTTGCGATGAATATAGGGGCAAGTGGGGCAGCTGCGTCAATGGGGATCGCATATGGAGCGGGTGCCGTCCGGCGAAAAACCATCGCCCTTTTGATTTGCGGAGGGGGCATTTTCCTTGGGGCGGCAATTGGCGGGGGAGAAGTTGTCAAAACCATCGGATCGGGAATTGTTCCATCATCTTTATTAACGGTCAAAATCGTTGTCATTATACTTGCATCAGCGGCGGTATCTCTGTTTTTTGCCAATGTGATTGGGATCCCATTATCAACGAGTGAAATTACGGTTGGATCTGTAGTGGGAGTTGGAATTGCGTACAAAGCTTTATACCTGACCAATTTAGTAACGGTTATGTTTTTCTGGCTGTTTATCCCCGTTGTCGCTTTTTTGCTCGCATTCGGTGCATCAAAATTAATTAGCAAGATTGAGAAAACGTATCCGGTGATGAAAGCAAAACAACCGAAACGCTGGCTCGCTGTTTTGCTTATTGGTGCCGGCTTTCTTGAAGCATTTTCGGCTGGAATGAATAATGTAGCTAATGCAGTGGGCCCTCTAGTTGGTGCCGGATTGTTGTCCGTATCCGCAGGAACATTAGTTGGCGGGTTATTTGTTAGTTTAGGAGCGGTTTTTTTTGGCGGCAAAGTGCTTGAGACGAATGGAAAACGGATAACTCGGTTTTCCCTTTTAGAAGGATGCGCCATTTCCGGAACGGGAGGGATATTGGTCATTATCGCCTCTATTTTTGGTTTACCGGTTCCGCTAACACAGGTCACGACATCAGCGATCATCGGTCTCGGAACGGCGCAGAACGGATTTTACTTATGGCAAAAAAGCATTATTAACCAAATGATGAAAGTTTGGATCGTGTCACCTGTATTTTCACTTGTCATCTCATATGCGATGGTAAAGGTGTTCCTGGATAGTGATTTTTACACGTTTATCGTAATTGCCAGCGTGTTTTTGGCAACAATCGGATCTATTAGTCTTTTAAAAACGATTCGAAAAGAAAAACGTACATTTCATGAAGAAGGAGGTGGCATTTGATTCGTATTGCAAGCGACGATAAAAGATTAATAGCAAGTCTCAAACATAAACAAACGGAGGGAAAATAAATGAGTTTAATTGATCCGCATGGAGGTACATTAATTAATCGCTGGAACCCCGGGTATTCCTATGAAAAAATTGAAAAGGAAATTGAGTTAGACCAAATGGCGCTTAGCGATTTAGAGTTGATTGCGATCGGTGCCTATAGTCCATTGAAAGGATTTTTGAAAAAAGAAGATTATGAAGCAGTCGTACACGAAATGCATCTTACTAGCGGCGAGCCGTGGACGATTCCGATCACTCTTCCGGTTGAAAAAGAAAAGTCAAAACAGTTATCCGAAGGAGATGTTGCAAAGCTCGTCAAGGACGGAAACGTTTATGGCGTCATTGAAATTGAGTCCATCTATGAACCGGATAAGATTGTCGAAGCTGAAAATATTTTCCGAACCTCGGAAGTGGCTCATCCCGGTGTGAAAAAGTTATTTGAACGGCCAGAAGTTTATATAGGTGGCCCAATTACGCTCGTTCGCCGCCCGGAAAAAGCGCGGTTTAACGAGTATTATCTTGATCCGGTTGAAACGCGTGAACAGTTTGAAGAACGTGGCTGGAAGACCGTCGTTGGCTTCCAAACGAGAAATCCGGTTCATCGCGCACATGAATACATTCAAAAATCGGCGCTCGAAATCGTCGATGGATTATTTTTAAACCCGCTTGTCGGCGAAACAAAATCTGACGATATTCCGGCAGACGTACGGATGGAAAGCTATCAAGTGCTGCTTAAAAACTACTATCCGAAAGATCGTGTATTTCTTGCTGTTTTTCCGGCAGCTATGCGCTATGCCGGTCCTAGAGAAGCCATTTTCCATGCGCTCGTCCGCAAAAACTTTGGCTGTACACACTTTATTGTCGGCCGTGACCATGCGGGTGTTGGAAATTATTATGGTACTTATGATTCACAAAAAATCTTCAGCCATTTTACGAAAGAAGAACTTGGAATAACTCCACTGTTTTTCGAACATAGCTTTTATTGTACAAAATGCGAAAATATGGCTTCGACGAAAACGTGCCCGCATGATAAAGAACATCATGTTATTCTTTCAGGAACAAAAGTTAGAGAATTGCTAAGAAACGGTGAAATGCCGCCGAAAACATTCAGCCGGCCTGAAGTGGTCGAAGTGCTAATTAAAGGATTAAAGCAGGGTACGGTAACAACGTAAACAGGCAAAGGAGATTTAACATGACGAAAAGTTTAAATATCACCTGGCATGAAGCAACGATTAAACGGGAAGACAGGCAAAGATTAAACAATCACTTAAGTAATGTCATCTGGTTCACCGGGCTTTCCGGTTCGGGGAAATCAACGATAGCCAATTTTGTAGAAAGGAAGCTTCATGAGATCGGCGTAAGAAGTTACGTGCTTGATGGAGACAATATTCGTTTTGGATTGAATAAAGATCTCGGATTTTCAGATGAAGACCGGAAAGAAAATATCCGCCGCATCGGCGAAGTGGCGAAATTGTTTGTCGACAGCGGCCAGATGGTCTTAACTGCCTTTATCTCTCCTTTTCTTGAGGATCGGGACAATGTTCGAAAATTGTTTGATCAAGGTGACTTTATCGAAGTCTATGTAAAATGTCCATTAAACGAATGTGAAAACCGAGATCCGAAAGGGTTGTATAAAAAAGCGAGGAATGGAGAAATCCGTGAGTTTACCGGAATTAGTTCTCCATATGAGGAGCCATTGAACCCGGAAATTGTTATTGAGACAGATCAATACTCGATTGAAGAGTGTGCAGACAAAGTGATTGCTTACTTAATAGAAAAAGGAAGAATTAAAGGAGGGCTGTGAGGATGTCTTATGTGAAGACATGGGCTACCAATGAAAAATTGAATAAAACAGAACTGAAAAAATTAGAAAAAGACGGATTGAAAATTTTTGAAGACATCCCGGCCTATGCAAAAAACGGATTTGATTCTATCCCGAAAGAAGAGTGGGACTTATTTAAATGGGCTGGCCTTTACCTCCAACGGCCGAAAGAAGCCGGTTACTTTATGATGCGCGTTAAAGTGCCTTCCGGTGTATTAAACTATGAACAAATAAAGGCGCTTGCCGGAATTAGCAAAGACTACGGCAGAAGCATATTTGACATAACGACACGCCAGGCGATTCAGTTTCACTGGCTAACGATCGAACAAATTCCGGATATTCTTGAGCGGCTACAAAAGGTTGGATTGTCAACCGCTGGAGCCTGTGGAGACATTACAAGGAATATTATCGGAAATCCGCTTGCGGGGATCGACCGGGATGAATTATTTGATACGACACCGGTCGTCAAGGAAGTGTTCGACTATTTTGAACGAAACGAAGATTTCTCAAATTTGCCGCGGAAGTATAAAATCTCCATCAGTGCAAGCATTCATAACGCGGGCCATGCGGAAATTAACGACGTTGCATTCGTCCCTGCAATAAAAGAACTTAATGGAGAAATTGTGAAAGGATTTCATGTGAAAGTTGGAGGGGGATTATCGGCTGCCCCGCATTTAGCGCAAACGATTGATGTCTTTGTGAAAAAAGAGCGGGTAAAAGATGTCGCCATCGGGATAACGACGATTTTCCGCGACTTTGGCTATCGTGAAAAACGTCACCGCGCCCGGCTGAAATTCCTTGTTGCTGATTGGGGAGTAGAAAAATTTAAAGAAAAGCTGCTTGAATATACCGGGCCTCTTCCAGAAAAAGGCGAGGAACAGACGAAGGATTGGAATGCGGGGTATTTTTACGGAGTTCATCCGCAAAAGCAAGAAGGGTTGAATTATATTGGCTTTAACGTCCCTGTCGGACGGCTCGATGCAGATGAAGTGTTCGAGATCGCGGAAATTTCGAAAAAATACGGCAATGGGGAAATCCGTACATGTAATTCGCAAAATTTCATCATCCCGAATGTTCCAAACGAAAATGTAGAAGCTTTGTTAAATGAAAAGATTTTTGAACGGATCACGATCAACCCGCCGAAATTTACCGCCTATTCGGTATCATGTACAGGGATAGAATTTTGCAACCTGGCACTTGTTGAAACGAAAGAGAAAATGCGCAGAGTTGCAGAATATTTGGATAAACATGTAGCCATTGACGTACCGGTCAGAATCCATATGACAGGATGCCCGAATTCGTGCGGCCAGCGGCAAATTGCCGACATTGGCGTTCAGGGAATTAAAATGAAATCAAAAGATAAAGGAATGGTTGAAGCCTTTGAAATTTATGTCGGCGGGACGTTGCATGATGGCGGCAAATTTAACGAAAAGCTAAAAGGGAAAGTTGAAAGCAGCCATTTGGAGCCAGTGCTGAAAGATTTGTTAACATATGTGGCGGCTACAAAACTGCCAGGTGAATCCTTTTACGATTACGTTAATCGTGTCGGCATCGCCCCGCTGCAAACGGAATTAGATCATATATTAGGGAACGTTGTTGAGTCTGTTTCATACTAAAGGTGGGGAGCCGGATGAACTTGTATCGATTCGAAGTCGTTTTTAAAACGGGGAGCGCAAACGTTGTCATTGCCGCCGAAAACGACGAATCAGCTTTTTCCCAGGTCGAAGTGGAATTAGAAAAACATTTTTTGAAAGTGCCGGAAGTCAAGGAGATTTCGTTATATGAAAAAAAGAAAATAAAAGAAGCAACGGGATTTGTTTTTTCTCTAGAACCCGTTTAAAACGAAATCATTCTGTCGCGAGAGGGGAGATCATGGAATGGGGAAGGTATATCTTGTCGGGGCGGGACCCGGCGATCCTGAACTGATTACGGTAAAGGGATTGAAATGTATTCAAGAAGCGGACGTTATTTTATATGATCGTCTCGTCAATAAGGACTTGTTAAAATATGCGAAAGAAAATGCAGATTTAATTTATTGCGGCAAGCTGCCAAACTATCATATGTTAAAACAAGAAACGATCAATCATTTCCTTGTCAAGCATGCAAAGCAAGGGAAAGTCGTCACCCGGTTAAAAGGTGGAGACCCTTTCGTATTCGGAAGAGGAGGCGAGGAAGCAGAAGTGCTGGCAAGGAACGGATTAGAGTTTGAGATTGTTCCAGGGATCACTTCAGGCATTGCCGCCCCCGCTTATGCTGGTATACCTGTTACCCACCGCGAGTTCAGTTCAACGTTTGCATTCGTTACTGGTCATCGCCGGAAAGGGAAGGAAGATGATCTTCGTTGGGAAAGTTTGGCGAAAGGGATTGATACGTTAGCCATCTATATGGGGATAAGCAATTTGCCTTATATTTGCAAGCAGCTGACGAAACATGGCCGTTCACCTGAAACACCAGTTGCGCTAGTCCATTGGGGAACAACCGAAGACCAGCAAACGGTTATTGGAAATCTAAACACGATTGTTGACCTGGCTAACCGTCATCGTATTCAAAATCCGAGTATGATCGTTGTTGGGGAAGTTGTGAAGCTTCGCGAAAAGCTAAAGTGGTTTGAACGAAAATTGGCATCAAGGGCAGCAGACATTCCATATGTCCAGGCGTATTGAAGCGTAGGTAATGAAGAGGGAGAGTGATGGGTGTGCAAGCTATATTGTATATTTGCCATGGAAGCCGGGTCAAAGAGGGGATCATTCAGGCCACTGGCTTCATCAATAAGGCGAAAAAGAAAATGGACTGCCCGATCCAGGAAATTTGCTTTCTTGAATTGGCTGAACCTACAATTGAAGAAGGTATTAAGCGCTGCATCCATCAAGGAGCGACAAAAATTGCGGTCGTTCCCATTCTTCTGCTTACTGCGACACATGCCAAAGAGGATATACCAGGTGAAATTGAAAAAGCGATGAATAAATATCCTGATGTTCAATTTTCGTACGGGCGTCCGTTCGGAGTTCATTCAAAAATAATAGACGTATTAATGGAACGAGTAAAAAGTCAAAAGGCGAAAATCGATGACGATGCAATGGTCCTCCTTGTCGGAAGAGGGAGCAGTGATCCTGACGTACGGCGGGATTTAAACAAAATTGCGAATGCACTTTATGGAAAATTCCACTTCCAAAAAGTGGAAACGTGTTTTTTGGCCGCAGCCGAACCGACATTTGAACAAGGGCTAAAGCGGGCGCAGGAAACCGGACATCGGCAAGTATTCGTTCTCCCATACTTGCTTTTTACCGGCATCTTAATGAAAAGTATCGAAAAAAAGCTGAAAAAGCTTTCCACGCCAGAACAAGAATTTATTCTTTGCGATTATTTAGGATATCACCCTCATTTGCAGGAAGTGTTATATGAGCGGGTCAGAGAATTGGTTCAAGATGCGGTGACGGAAAATGATACACGTGAGGCATTATGTGTCATCTGAAAAAGCAATGGTTTCAACATTGAAACCATTGCTTTTTTCTTACCATCGTTTTCCTGATGCTAGAGCTTCTGCCTTTTTTGTGTTTGCAAAATGAAGCTTTGCGATTTCTCTTAATTTTTCCTTTCCAAATTTACGGATGAGTTCGGCCGCCTTCACATCCACTTGTGCACCTGCCCCTTTAGGAATCGTCATACCAAGGCTATCGCCGATTTTGTCCATTTCTTTAATAAAGGAGTAGCGGGCCAGAATAGAGGCGGCAGCTACAGAAAGGTGCAGTGATTCCGCTTTTGTAGCAAAGTAAATCTTTTCTTTTACCTGCTCTTTTTCTCTTGCAATATGATTGAAATAGATTGCCGGTTCGCAAAACTGGTCGACGAGAATTCCGTCCAACGGTTTACCTTCTAACTTTTGCATCACATTTAAAAGCGCTTTATTATGTAAGACAGCTTTCATTTTCCCCTGGCTCATCCCTTTTTCTTGAAGCGAATTGTATTTTTCGTTTCTTAAAACGAGCAAACTGTATGGAATGGTATGTAAAAGATCTTTAGCGATCGAAACAATTTGTTTATCGATTAAATGTTTAGAATCCTTGACGCCAAGTTCCCGGAGCAATTCCATTTGCTCTTTTTTTACATAGGCTGCGACTACCGTAATCGGGCCGAAATAATCCCCCGTTCCGACTTCGTCGCTTCCAATGATGGACAATTCTTCAATGTTTTCCGGAGGTGCGAATAAATGTGCGGTCTTTATTACAGCTTTTTTCTGTTCAGCTGGTAAAGCGGCATTCTCCCACCTGTAAGCTTCGTCTAGAGCCGTTTTTCCTTGAAACAAAACTTTTCCGGATTTATATGCGGTTATCGTGCATCCAGGAGGTTTTGCGACAAATATGCTGCCGGGAGGGGTAGCCGGTTGAAGGCAGGAACGATAATGTTCTTTCATTTTTTCAATGGTTATGGCAGACAATTTCAATACGCTATTTGACATGTTTATAGTCCTTTCAAAAAATTTAATGAATGATCAACAAATATTTTCATAACTTCGTTGTTTCTGATAAGATATAGGTTAGAGTTTTCTACATCGCTGTAGTAAAATAGTCCAACAAATACGTTATAAATCGATCCGGGTTGAATAGGAGGTAGTTTCGTGGCGGAAGAAAAGAAAAAGACACGGACCACAGTAGATATTTATGGTCAGACGTATACAATTGTAGGTACCGAGACTTCCAGCCACATTCGTTCTGTCGCTGCGATGGTTGACCGAAAGATGAGAGAAATACAAAGCTTCAATTCATATCTCGATACAAAGCAGCTCGCTGTATTAACAGCGGTTAATATAATGAACGAATACTTAAAGAGTAAAGAAGAGCTGGAGAAATTGCAAGAAAAGATAAAGGATGAGGATACGTAAATGCTTAGTTTAATTATAATCGTACTATTAATTATAGGTTTTTTCGTCGGGTTAAAACGCGGGTTAATCATGCAAGTTTTTCATCTTACGAGTTTTATTATTGCTTTTTTTATTGCTTATCACTTTTATGATAACATTGCTCCGCAAATCAAGCTGCTTGTTCCATACCCGTCTGTTTCAAGCGACAGTTCCATGGCGTTAATTTTAAAAAGCGTTGAAACAGAAAAAATGTACTATAACGCGATTAGTTTTGCCATTTTATTCTTTGGCACGAAAATCATTTTGCGCATTGTCGCTTCCATGCTTACATTTCTCGCCGACTTGCCGATTTTACGGACAGTCAATCGATGGCTTGGTGGTTTACTGGGATTTGTCGAAGTGTATTTAGTGTTGTTTATTCTATTGAGCATCGCTTCCCTTATTCAAACAGGACAAGTGCAGCATTATTATGAGAGTTCGTCTGTAGCCCAGGCGATGGTCAATCATACCCCTTATTTTTCCGATACAGTAAAAGAGCTATGGTCTAATCATTCGGGCTAAAACTTCTCCCCGCCGGAGAAGTTTTTTTCAAATAACGAAACGCATCGAATTAAAAGCAGGTGACTTTTTTATGGTGAATAAAAAGCAAGTCGTTAAAACATTAGAGCTAATCGCGATTTACCTTGAAATAAAAGGAGAAAATTCTTTTAAAACGTCGGCTTACCGGAGGGCTGCTCAAAGTTTGGAATCGGATGACCGAAGCCTGGAGCAAATCGGGGACCCGGCCGCACTCAAAGGGATTGGGAAAGGGACGGCAAGCGTTATTGTTGAAATGATGGCCACCGGAAAATCGTCGTTGTTAGAAGAATTGCAAGAAGAACTTCCATCCGGTTTATTGCAGTTATTAAACGTCCCTGGACTTGGCGGAAAAAAGATCGCAAAGCTTTATCAAGAGCTTGGCATAACTGACATTGAGTCTTTAAAAGTGGCATGTCAAGAAGAACGAGTGAGGGGCCTTGCCGGATTTGGGGCAAAAACGGAAGAGAAAATTTTGGCGTCACTAGAGGGGATTGGGAAGCGGCCGGAGCGGCTGCCAATCGCCTATATGCTTCCAATCGCAAAAAAAATTGAAGAGCAATTGGAAACCTTTGATCATATCGAGCGGTTTTCGAGAGCGGGAAGTTTGCGCCGCTCACGTGAAACGATTAAAGACCTGGACTTCATTATCTCAACTTTGGCTCCAGCTTCCGTCAAAGAACAGCTTTTAAAGCTTGAAGGCATTAAAGAAGTCATTGCAAAAGGAGATACAAAGGTTTCCCTTCAACTGGATTATGACTATCCGGTATCTGTCGATTTTCGAATTGTCACGCCCGAGCAGTTTGCCACTACTCTTCATCATTTTACCGGATCGGCTGAACATAATGTAAAGATGCGGCAATTGGCAAAAGAACGAAATGAGAAAATTAGCGAGTATGGAGTGGAAAATACAGAGACTGGCGAAGTGACAACATTTGCCAATGAGTCGTCGTTTTACCGCCATTTTGGGCTCGAATGGATCCCGCCGGAAGTGCGTGAAGGAGAAGAAGAAATTGAGCTGTTTCAAAAAGCCCGGCGGCTCATTACGCTTGATGACATTAAAGGCGATCTTCATATGCACTCCACTTGGAGCGACGGGGCAAATACTATTGAAGAAATGGCAGAAGCAGCAAGAAAGAGGGGCTATTCGTACATTGCCATTACGGATCATTCCCACTATTTGAAAGTTGCAAACGGGCTTTCGCCAGAGAGAATCCGGATGCAGAGAAAGGAAATTGAACGTTTAAATAAAAAATATAATGACTTTACGATTTTAGCAGGAGTGGAAATGGATATACTGCCGGATGGAACGCTCGACTATGACGATGAGCTGCTGGAGGAAATGGATCTTGTCATTGCCTCGATCCATTCTGCTTTTTCACAAGATCGAAAGACGATCATGAAACGGATGAAACAAGCGCTTGAAAACCATCATGTCGACATTATCGCCCATCCGACCGGGCGCCTCATTGGCAGAAGAGAAGGCTATGACATCGATGTAGAAATGCTCATTGAACTCGCGGCCGAAACAAATACCGCATTGGAATTAAATGCGAATCCAAACCGGCTAGATCTAAGTGCTAAGTGGCTGAAGCTTGCCCAGGAAAAAGGGATGAAGCTCACGATAAACACAGACGCCCATTATAAAGAAACGATGGAACATATGGAGGTCGGTGTATCCTCAGCAAGAAGAGGGTACATCCGTCCTGAAAGTGTGTTAAATACGATGAACTTAAAGGAACTTAAAGCGTTTTTACATCGCCATGATTGACAAGCGCTTTACCTTGAGGGGGAATTATTTTGCAAGAACGTATTTTTCGAGTACTTGAATATACAAAGATTATTGAACAATTAAAAAAACATGCCAGCTCATCACTCGGGGTGCAGCAAATTGAAAACTTAAAGCCGTCGACCAGGCTTGATGAAGTGAAACATTGGCAAAATAGCACGGATGAAGGAGCAAAAGTCATTCGCCTGAAAGGACAGGCGCCGCTTGGCGGAATTCGGGATATTCGCGCATCGATAAAGCGAGCCCAGATTGGCGGGATGCTAAGTACGGAAGAGCTGCTCGAAATTTCGACAACAGTATACGGTGGCCGCCGGTTTAAACGGTTTATCGAGAACATGGTTGAAGATGAAATTGAACTGCCCATATTGGACGCGCTTGCCAGCCAGATTGAACCGTGTACAGAGCTCGAGCAAGAAATTAAAGCGTGCATTGATGACAACGGCCATGTTCTTGACAGCGCAAGTCCTGAACTAAGAACGATTCGCCAGCAGCTTCGAACATATGAATCACGTGTACGGGAAAAGCTTGAGAGCATTGTCAGATCGTCAAGTTACCAGAAAATGCTCTCAGACGCGATCATTACGATTCGCAATGATCGGTTCGTTATTCCGGTGAAACAAGAATACCGTGGGAATTTTGGCGGCATGGTTCATGATCAGTCCGCTTCAGGAGCAACCCTTTTTATTGAACCCCAGGCTGTTGTTGCTATCAACAATCAATTGAAAGAAGCAAAAGCAAAAGAAGCGCGGGAAATCGAGAAAATTTTAAAAGAACTTTCAGGAAAAGTCGGGGAAGCCGCTGATGTTCTTGATCAAAATATTACAGTTCTCGCAGAGATTGATTTTATATTTGCAAAAGCGCTTTACGCAAAAGAACTGAAAGCTTCTAAGCCGATCATGAATGATAAAGATTATATCCGCTTAAAAAGAGCCAGGCATCCGCTAATTGACCAAAAAGTTGTCGTTCCGATTGATGTTGAACTTGGAAACCAGTTTCAATCGTTGATCATTACGGGTCCGAATACCGGGGGGAAAACCGTTACATTAAAAACGATCGGCTTGCTTTCGCTAATGGCCCAATCCGGTTTGCATATCCCTGCCGATGAAGAATCGGAAATGGCTGTATTTGAAGCAATTTATGCGGACATCGGAGATGAGCAGTCCATTGAACAATCGTTAAGTACGTTTTCTTCCCATATGGTCAATATTGTCGACATTTTAAAAACGGTCAATCATAAAAGTCTTGTTTTATTTGACGAGCTTGGCGCAGGAACCGATCCGCAAGAGGGTGCGGCTTTGGCCATTTCGATCCTCGATAATGTAAGGAGCCGCGGGGCGAGAATAATAGCTACAACCCATTATAGTGAATTAAAGGCTTACGCTTATAATCGCGAAGGTGTCATCAATGCAAGCGTAGAGTTTGATGTGGAAACATTACGTCCGACCTACCGGCTTTTAATTGGTGTACCGGGACGAAGCAATGCGTTTGAGATTTCTCGCAGGCTTGGTTTAGATCCAAAGATAATTGATATGGCAAAAGCGCAAATTAGCGATGAAGAAAACCAGATCGATAATATGATTCGTTCCCTTGAAGATAATCAGAAATTGGCCGAGAAAGAAATGGAAGAGGCCCGGAAAATTCGCGAGGAAGCAGAACAATTGAAAGCCGACCTTGAAGCTGAGATGGAGAAATTTAATAACGAGCGGGATCGCTTGCTGCAAGAAGCGGAAATACGAGCGGAAGAAGCAGTGGCCAACGCAAAGAAAACGGCTGAGGAAGTCATATCAGAATTAAGGGAATATCAGAAGAATTTCGGAAATGTAAAAGAACACCGATTGATTGATGCGAAAAAACGGCTCGAGGACGCCGCACCGGGACTTCGGAAAACAAAGAAAAAAAAGGCGGCTGTCCCATCTCAAAACGTTGATTTTAAACCTGGTGATGAAGTGAAGGTCCTAAGTTTTGGACAAAAGGGCCATATTATCGAGAAAGTCAATGATAATGAATACCAGGTGCAAATCGGCATTTTGAAAATGAACGTTTCGAAAAATGATTTGGAGTTCATTAAACAGCCCAAGCAAAAACAAGAGCCTCGTTCTTTTGTGAAAGTTCAGGGAAATGAAGGGACGGTTCGTCCAGAACTTGATTTGCGTGGAAAACGGTATGAGGATGCGATGCTCGAAGTCGATAAATATTTGGATGAGGCAATGCTGGCTGGTTATCCGCAAGTATCGATTATTCACGGTAAGGGAACAGGTGCCCTAAGAAGCGGTGTGCAAAACTTATTAAAATCCCACCCGAATGTGAAATCGATGCGGATGGGTGCTGCAACGGAAGGCGGAAGCGGCATTACTGTTGTCGTTTTAAAGTAAAGGCAAAGTAATGGGGAGAGTATTATGGAAACATTATGGAAAGTGCTATTTGTTGTGAGCGGAATCTTTATTTTGTCTGGAATAATATACATGGTCTTTTTTGCATAAAAAGCTGTTGGGATATCCCAACAGCTTTATTAATATTCAATTTCGTCGACATCTTTCGGTTGAATGGTAGGCTTGTTTTCGGTCAATTCGTTCGACAATTCTTCAAACGATTTTACTTTTCCATGTGTCGGGTGCATTCGCTGTTTTTGTCCTTTAAACGCTGCTACACGTCTTGCTTTAGAGTGAGCCATTATAATCCCCCCTTCAACATTAGTTTGATAAAACGTAAAACAAATATACTGGCAAAATAAAGCGAAAGATGTAAAAAAAATGACCCTATTTATTCAAATTTTTAAAAAAGTATATAAAATTGAATCCGTTTTCATTATAATAGAATGTAGAAGAGAAAATTTGAAGGAAAGGCGTGAATCAAAGGAGGAGACATCCGATGGAAAGAAGATGGTTAAACCATTATCCGAAAGAGATTCCAGGTCAACTTGACTATAAGGAGAAACCTTTATTCACGTACTTGCAAGAGGCGGCCGAAGAAAAACCAGACAACGTCGCCATCTATTTTTACGGTAAAGAAATAACGTTTAAACAAGTTTACGAAAGTGCGCTTCGCTTTTCAAATGCGATTTTATCATTGGGCTTAGAGCGCGGTGACCGTGTAGCGATTATGCTTCCTAACACGCCACAAGCGGTAATTGCCTATTATGGGACATTAATGGCCGGGGGAACAGTAGTTCAAACCAATCCGTTATATACAGAAAGAGAATTGGAGCATCAGCTGAATGACAGCGGGGCGAAGTTCATAGTCTGTCTGGACTTGCTTTTTTCAAGAGTCATTTCTGTAAAAGAACATTCAAAACTCGAGCATATCATTGTTACTGGGATTAAAGATTACTTGCCATTTCCGAAAAATTGGCTGTACCCGATCGTTCAAAAAAGGCAGAACCCGATGATTGTAAACATTTCATACAACGGCTTTATTCATTCATTTATGGAATTGCTTAATCAATCTTCGAAAGAATTTGTACCGGTTTCCGTCAATCCGAAAGAAGATCTTGCATTATTGCAATATACAGGAGGGACAACTGGACCGGCTAAAGGGGTTATGCTCACCCATTCCAATTTAGTGGTAAACGCAAAACAATGCCAGTCATGGATATATAACGTAAAAGAAGGCGAAGAAACAGTTCTTGCTGCATTGCCTTTTTTTCACGTTTATGGAATGACAGTCGTCATGAATTTGGCCATTATGCTGAAGTCAAAAATGCTTATCGTTCCCCATTTTAAAGCAAAAGAAGTTCTGCAGCTTATTCATAAGCACAAACCGACGTTGTTTCCGGGGGCTCCAACGATGTACATCGCCTTGTTAAATCATCCCGACATTAAGAAATATAATTTGACATCGATTAAAGCTTGCATTAGCGGATCTGCACCTTTGCCGATCGAAGTACAGGAAAAGTTTCAATCGATCATATCAGGAAAGCTAGTCGAAGGATACGGTTTAACAGAAGCTTCGCCGGTTACTCACGCCAATTTAGTCTATGGCCGTCAAGTGAAAGGAAGCATTGGATTGCCATGGCCTGATACAGAAGCTGCCATCCTATTGGAAAACGGCGAATTTGCGGAGCCGGGCGAAGTGGGCGAATTGGCTGTAAAAGGTCCGCAAGTGATGAAAGGGTATTGGAACAAGCCGGAAGAAACGGCTGCCGTTTTCCGTGACAATTGGCTATTGACAGGCGATATGGGATATATGGATGAAAATGGGTATTTTTACATTGTTGATCGGAAAAAAGATATTATTATCGCAGGTGGTTTTAATATATACCCGCGTGAAATTGAAGAAGTTTTATATGAGCATGAAGCGGTAAAAGAAGCTGTGGTTGCCGGCGTTCCCGATCCATATCGCGGGGAAACGGTTAAAGCTTATATTGTTTTAAAAGAAAATGCTAGATGTACAGAGGACGAATTAAATCAATATTGCAGAGAGCATTTAGCCGCTTTCAAAGTTCCCCGGGTTTATGAATTTAGAGATGAACTTCCGAAGACGATGGTTGGCAAAATTCTTCGCCGCGCGCTTATCGAAGAGGAGAAAAATAAATTAAAGCAAGAAACAAGGTAAAGGTGCGGATAACCGGGATCGGCAATTTGCCGATTCCGGTAAACCTACGTCCAATGCCTTACTTCCAAACAAGCTGCAAAAGCAAATCGTTCTCAATTGACAGAAAAGGGGGATTTATTTTACAATTAAAGTATGAATGAACAATCATTCATTTTATGAACCAAGTGAGGAGATTCAATTGAAACGTAAAGGTCCGAAATATGAAAAAATTATTGATGCGGCAGTTAGTGTGATCGCAGAAAATGGTTATCACCAATCTCAAGTGTCAAAAATCGCTAAAAAGGCACAAGTAGCAGATGGGACGATCTATCTTTATTTTAAAAATAAAGAAGATTTGCTCGTGCAAGTTTTTAATGAGAAAATGGGCAGCTTTATTGAAAAATCAAGAAAGCAATTAGAGGAAAAATCAACTGCCAAAGAGAAATTGTTAACACTCATACAATTGCATTTTAAATTATTAAATAACGATAAAGAACTTTCAATTGTCACACAATTGGAGCTGCGTCAAACAAATCGGACATTAAGGGCTAAAATTGGTGAAGTATTAAAACAATACTTAACCTTAATTGACAACATTTTAAAAGAGGGCATAGAAAAAGGTGAATTTACGAAAGATTTAGATTACCGCCTTGCCCGGCAAATGATATTTGGAACCATTGATGAAACAGCAACGAACTGGGTCATGAATGAACATCACTACGATTTACCATCACTTGCAAAGCCCGTACATCAAATGTTGATTAACGGGTTAAGCAATGGTGCTTTAAAGCAATAATTGCACCAATAGATACCATAAATGGAAGGAAGGAGAGCTTAGAGTGGAATTTTTGCAAGTTCAAAAAGAAAATCATATCGCTGTTGTCCAGCTTAATCGTCCACCGGCAAATGCCCTTTCATCACAGCTTTTGAAAGAGCTTTCCATCGTGTTTGATGAGTTGGAAAATGACAGTGAAGTTAAAGTAATTCTTTTACGAGGAGAAGGAAGATTTTTCTCAGCGGGAGCTGATATCAAAGAGTTTACAACTGTAAAAGATGAATCTGGGTTCGCTAAACTCGGGGAATTCGGTCAACAGTTATTTAACAAAATTGAAAATTTCCCTAAACTCGTTATTGCAGCGATTCACGGGGCAGCGCTTGGCGGAGGATTGGAACTTGCGATGGCTTGCCATATCCGGGTTGTTTCAGAAGATGCAAAGCTTGGATTGCCGGAACTTACGCTTGGTCTTATTCCTGGATTTGCTGGAACGCAACGTCTGCCTCGTTATGTCGGCACGGCGAAAGCTTGTGAAATGCTTGTAACAAGTGAACCGCTGACGGGAAAAGAAGCTGTAAAGTGGGGGCTTGCAACTCGAGCTTATCCTGAAACGGAACTTTTTGAAAATGCTTACAAGTTGGCAGAAAAAGGCGCCCAAAAGAGTGCGCTTTCTGTAAAATATGTACTCGAACTTCTTCAATATGCGGATCGCGCCGAATTTGAGGAAGGAATGAAAAAGGAAGCAGAATATTTTGGTAAAGTGTTCGTCTCAAATGATGGACAAGAAGGCATTAAAGCCTTTATCGAAAAACGAAAGCCACAATTTAAAGATCAATAAGTAACTAAACAATTTAAATGGAGGGGTAGAAATGAACATTTTTGTCATCTTAAAACGCACGTTCGATACAGAGGAAAAAATTTCAATCACCAATGGGAAAATTTCAGAAGACAGCGCTGAATTTATTATTAATCCATATGATGAATATGCTGTGGAAGAAGCAATTGTACTACGTGATCAACACGGCGGAGAAGTTACAGTTGTTACTGTTGGCTCAGAAGAAGCTGAAAAAGAACTTCGCACCGCGCTTGCGATGGGGGCGGATAAAGCGGTTTTAATTTCGAATGAAGATCTCGATAGCCAGGATCAATTTACAACCTCTTCTATATTGGCAACGTATTTTAAAGAGCAAGAATTTGATTTAATTCTTGGTGGAAATGTAGCGATTGATAACGGAACAGGACAAGTAGGGCCTCGTCTTGCCGAGCTTCTTAATATCCCATATGTGACGACCATTACATCAATTAAAATCGATGGTTCAACTGTATCGATTGATCGTGATGTAGAAGGAGATGTGGAAAAAATTGAAACCTCCCTACCTCTTCTTGTAACGGCACAACAAGGTTTAAATGAACCAAGATACCCTTCATTGCCTGGAATTATGAAGGCGAAAAAGAAACCACTTGAGACGCTGGAACTTGACGACCTTGATATTGATGAGGACGATGTAGAAGCTAAAACTAAAACGGTTGAAGTATTCTTGCCTCCGAAAAAGGACGCCGGAAAAATTTTAAGCGGAGAAATCGCCAGCCAGGTGAAAGAACTTGTTTCCTTGCTTCGTACGGAAGCGAAAGTTATTTAATGTAGACAAAAAAGAAAAGTTGATTAAGGAGGAAATCATCCATGGGGAAAAAAGTACTTGTTCTTGCAGAAGTTCGTGACGGTGAACTAAGAAACGTGTCCTATGAAGCGATTCGAGCAGCAAAGGAAATTGCTTCAGATGGAGAAATAGTAGCCGCTATTGTTGGTGCCGGAGTTCAATCTCTAGCCGAACCGCTTATTCATTACGGGGCGGACCGCGTTTTAGTTGCTGAAGACGAAAAATTGAAAAACTACACATCGGATGGCTATTTTCAGGCACTTCTTCAAATTGTTGATGCTGAAAAACCTGAAGGAATCGTGTTCGGCCATACTGCACTTGGTAAAGATTTATCGCCAAGATTGGCGGCAAGGCTTCAGGCTGGCCTCGTATCAGATATTACGTCGCTTGAAAAAGTCGGCGAAAATGTTGTATTTACACGTCCGATTTATTCTGGTAAAGCGTTTGAGAAAAAGACAATCACTGACGGCATTGTGTTTGTTACTGTACGTCCAAATAATATTCAACCTCTTGAAAAAGATGAAAATCGTTCGGGGGAAGTTACGTCATTTTCAGTTGAAATTAAAGATTTGCGTACAATCGTAAAAGAAGTCGTTCGTAAAGCATCGACTGGTGTTGATTTATCGGAAGCGAAAATTATCGTATCCGGCGGTCGCGGTGTGAAATCGGCGGATGGCTTCAAACCGCTGCAGGAATTAGCTGATGTTTTAGGTGCGGCAGTGGGTGCTTCGCGCGGAGCGTGCGATGCCAATTATTGCGACTATTCGTTACAAATCGGTCAAACTGGAAAAGTTGTTACACCGGATCTTTATATTGCTTGCGGTATTTCAGGCGCGATTCAGCATCTTGCCGGCATGTCCAATTCAAAAGTGATTGTAGCGATTAATAAAGATCCTGAAGCGAGCATTTTCCAGGTTGCGGACTATGGAATTGTCGGAGATTTGTTCGAAGTTGTTCCGTTGCTTACAGAGGAATTCAAGAAAGTATTAGTTAAATCCTAAATGACACTGGCTCAATCTAACCGATTGAGCCAATTGTTTTTCTAATTCATCATTATCGTATAAGATGATGAAAAAGAGGTGGTAATAGGGATGACGATGATCGCATTTGTACGACATGGTGTGACAGACTGGAATAAGGAACAACGGGCGCAGGGAACGCTTGACATACCGCTGAATAGCGAAGGAAAAGAACAGGCACTAAAACTCGCCAACCGTTTTAAAAATGAACATTGGGATAAGGTCATTTCGAGCGATTTATCACGGGCAAGAGAAACAGGTGAAACGATAGCAAATACATTGCACATTCCGTTTAGTACCGACGGTCGGCTTCGTGAAATTAGTTATGGCCGGTTGGAAGGAACGAACCATCAGGAACGTGAAGCAAAGTGGGGAGCCAATTGGCGGGAGCTCGATCACGGTATCGAAAAAGATGAGGAAGTTTTAAAAAGAGGGATGGAATTCGTTTGTGAGGTGGCAGAACAATATCCGGGTGAAAAAATTATCGTTGTCAGTCATGGCGCGTTTATAAAAAAACTATTAAATGTTTTAATTGAACAAGGGGTAAGTGACGAACCTCTTCACAATACATCGGTCAGCATTGTAACGTTGAATGATAAAACATGGGAATGCAAGTTGTTTAATTGTGCCGATCATTTGAATCGAAGTTTTTAAAAGCCGCAATCTGGGTACGATAATGTTGAGCAAAGAAATAGAAGTACAAGAAAAATGATGGTATACTTTGGCTAATGCAAGATTATGCGGCTTTAAATTACATATATTTTATTGACCGCAAAGCTATTTTTAAGGAGGATTTTACAAATGGCAATTGTAAACGTAACTGATCAAACATTCAATACAGAAACAAACGAAGGACTAGTTCTTGCTGATTTCTGGGCACCATGGTGCGGACCTTGCAAAATGATTGCACCTGTATTAGAAGAACTTGCAAATGAAATGCCAGATGTTAAAATTGTGAAATTAGATGTTGATGAAAATCAAGATACAGCAAGCAAATTTGGCGTTATGAGCATCCCGACTTTAATCGTTTTTAAAGACGGAGAAAAAGTCGATCAAGTTGTTGGTTTCCAACCAAAAGAGAAATTGGTTGAACTCTTGAACCAACATAAATAAAAATAAAAAAGTGTCCGGTTATGCCGGGCACTTTTTTATTCGTGCGGCTAAATCTTCATAAAAAGCTTCTTTTTCATCTACGGTTACATAAAGCGTTTTGACTTTTCTTTTGATTCCATACAATCCGATTGCCGTAACAGGTTGTTTAAATATGATTTCAAATTGAGGCCGTTCCTCTTCCAGCAGCTGTATGGTTCGAACATGGAAACAATGCCTATCATTTTATTCTAATACAATACTTTGCACTTATTTGGTTATGATGAGTTAGTGCATTTTAGCCAAAAAAATCTATCAATTTAAAGATCAATTTTTAGTTGAGGTATTCAGTAAAGTTTGGCGATCATCTTATGGGATAATCGCCTCTTTCTGTTTTCCATAACTGCAAGAACGGGTGTTTCGTGCTATGATGGAGGGTAGAGAAGAAAGAAGAAAGGAGGGCGTAGCGTGAATACGATTAAAGAAAAGCTCGCTATTTTGCCGGCACAACCGGGCTGTTACTTGATGAAAGATCAATTTGGCCAAATCATTTATGTCGGCAAGGCAAAAGTATTGAAAAATCGTGTCCGCTCCTACTTTACTGGAACTCACGACGGGAAGACACAACGGCTTGTAAGTGAAATTAAAGATTTTGAATACATTGTAACCTCTTCGGAAATTGAAGCCCTTCTGTTAGAAATGAACTTAATCAAGAAGCATGACCCGAAATACAATGTTATGCTCAAAGACGATAAAAGCTATCCTTATTTAAAAATTACCGCGGAAAAACATCCCCGCCTTTTGTATACGCGCAAAGTGAAAAAAGACGGCGGGAAATATTTTGGGCCGTTTGTCAATGCCGGGGCGGCTCAAGAAACGAAAAAACTGCTCGACCGGCTTTTTCCGCTGCGGAAATGCAACACCATCCCTGATCGTGTTTGTCTCTATTACCATATTGGGCAATGCTTAGCTCCTTGCGTGAATGAAGTAAGCAAGGAAGAAAACGCGCAAATGGTGGAAGGAATTAGTAAATTTCTTGGCGGCGGGTATAAGGAAGTGAAAGAAGAGCTGACGGAAAAAATGCTTGCTGCATCCGAACAATTAAACTTTGAGCGTGCAAAAGAATTAAGGGATCAAATTCATCACATTGAAGCTGTTATGGAAAAACAAAAGATGATGACGGCTGATCTCATTGACCGTGATGTATTTGGATATACATTTGATAAAGGCTGGATGTGTGTACAAGTATTTTTTATCCGTCAGGGAAAACTGATCGCACGTGATGTTTCACTTTTTCCATTTTACGGGGAAGCCGATGAAGATGTTGTTACCTTTATTGGTCAATTTTATTTACAAAAAAATTATCCGCTACCAAAAGAAATTTTGTTGCCGGCTGAAATTGATGGCGAATTAGTAAAAGAATTGCTTGGTATAAAGGTGATTCAACCAAAAAGAGGCCAAAAAAAAGAACTTGTCGAGTTGGCGACAAAAAATGCAAAACTTGCTTTAGAGGAAAAATTTGCCCTTATTGAAAGGGATGAAGACCGAACAATTCGTGCGATCCAAAACCTTGGAAAACAGATGAACATCGCTCCGCCATATCGGATCGAGGCCTTTGATAATTCAAACATTCACGGAACGAACCCTGTATCGGCAATGATCGTCTTTACGGATGGGAAACCAAATAAAAGAGAATACCGGAAATACAAAATTAAAACGGTTGAAGGTCCGGATGACTATGCATCCATGCGTGAGGTCATTCGAAGACGGTATTCAAGAATGTTAAAAGAAAATGGCCCATTACCTGATTTAATCATTATCGACGGAGGGAAAGGGCAAATCGCAGCAGCGCAAGATGTTCTTGAAAATGAGCTGAACTTGTTCATTCCGGTAGCAGGGTTGGCCAAAGACGATAAACACCGCACCTCGCAATTGTGGATGGGCGATCCCCTGAAATTTATTCCATTGCCCCGGAATAGCCAGGAATTTTATTTATTGCAGCGCATTCAGGACGAAGTTCACCGTTTTGCGATATCATTCCATCGCCAGGTTCGAGCAAAGGGAATGTTTTCTTCAAGTCTTGACAATATTCCCGGGGTTGGCGAAAAGCGTAAAAAAGCATTATTGAAACACTTCGGCTCGATTAAAAAAATGAAAGAAGCGAGCATAGAAGAGATTCAGGCTGCGGGAATACCGGGGCCGATAGCAAAAACAATTTATGAGGCGTTAAAAAAAGATTCATAAAATGAATTGAAATTTGGATATAAGTTTGCTAAACTATAACCAATTTAATATATGTGCCATGCTTCAATTGAAGTGATGGTAGAGGAGCAAAAACCAACAGTATCCCATTTGAAGAGTAAGGAGCTCTTATGATAGTGGGGGAAAGGGGATTTTTGCCGAAGTTTGATGAAACTCCTTCGTTCATCAGGCTGGACCTGTATCTGAATAAGTGCAGGGCTGTCATGCATCCTTACCCAAAGGGTGTATGGAGAACTATCTCACATGAGGGGAAACAAAACTGGCTTACTGTTGCATATTCAAGCAACAATAAGGTTTTTTCCTTATTGTTGCTTTTTGTTTTCTCTAAAGAGATCGATTGGTAAAAAATACGGAAAGTAAGAGCGGGAAGAGAGGATGAAAGTAATGGCAGTAATGGTGCAAAAGTTTGGAGGAACAAGTGTAGGCAGTGTAGAACGCATTCAAAATGTTGCCAATCGCGTCATTCAAACAGTAGAAGAAGGTCACAGTGTTGTCGTTGTCGTTTCAGCAATGGGCAAAACGACGGATACACTCGTTCGTTTGGCGGGGGAAATTTCACAAAAGCCTTCGCAAAGAGAAATGGATATGCTCTTATCAACGGGTGAGCAAGTAACGATTGCCCTTCTTTCGATGGCGCTTCAAGAAAAAGGGTATGAAGCAGTATCATTAACAGGATGGCAGGCAGGTATTGAAACAGAGAAAGTTTTTGGAAATGCGCGAATACGTAACATTCATACGGATCGAATTTGCCGTTTATTGGAGGAAGGTAAAATTGTCATCGTTGCCGGCTTTCAGGGAGTTGTTTCGGGACCGGATGAAATAACGACACTTGGAAGAGGCGGATCGGATACGACGGCTGTCGCATTAGCTGCTGCATTGAAAGCCGAGAAATGCGATATATTTACTGATGTAACAGGGGTGTTTACAACAGACCCAAGAGTCATTGACGGGGCGAGAAAACTGGAATCGATCTCATATGATGAAATGCTTGAAATGGCTAATCTAGGTGCAGGGGTATTGCATCCAAGAGCGGTGGAATTTGCGAAAAATTATGGTGTAAAACTGGAAGTACGTTCAAGTTTATCGATGGAAAGCGGAACGATTGTTGAGGAGGAATGTACGGTGGAAAATCAATTGGTCGTAAGAGGTCTTGCATTTGAAGGAAATGTGACAAAAGTAACGGTGGAAGGCTTGCCGAACGAGTTAACAACTCTTTCACATTTGTTCACAATGCTTGCGGAAAACGGGATTAATGTTGATATCATTATTCAAAATGTGAACGAGAATGAATCGATGAATATTTCATTTTCGATCGATTCAAATGTATTGGACAATACGATTTCCGTTTTGGAAACTAATCGTCACAGGCTTGGTTTTGAATCGATTGTTCACGAGGATCAGCTTGCTAAAGTGTCGATTGTTGGATCAGGCATGATTTCCAATCCTGGAGTCGCCGCAAAAATGTTTAAATCATTGGCTGATCAAGGCATTATGATTAAGATGGTAAGCACTTCTGAAATTAAAGTATCGACAATTGTTGACCAGGAATTCATGATTAAAGCAATTGAAACATTACACGACGTTTTTGAATTAGATGCGAGAGAGCCTGTAGCTCACAAATAAAGTCCGGTGACCACCGGACTTTTTATTGTACCTATTGTTAACCTTATTGTTTTATAAGTTGACAATAGTCCTTTTTTTCTTTACGATAGTTTAAGAATATACTAGAAAGGAGCCTACGGAATGACTAACGCTCTTTTTATCACGGGAGTTGACACAGGCGTTGGAAAAACAGTTGTTACGGCCTATTTAACGGCTTTAATTCAAAAAGAAGGGATGAAAGCCGTTCCTTTTAAACCGATACAAAGCGGTGGAATCGAACACGCCGGGAAGCTTATTGCCGAAGACGTTCAATTTTATAAACAGTTGGCGGCATTGCCGTATTCCCAGGAAGAATTATGTACATATTGCTTAAAAGATGCCGTTTCGCCGCACTTAGCGGCAAATCGTTCAAAAATTGAGATCGACCGCAAACGGATAATCGAACAGTTCCATCAACTGCAAAAGGAAAATGATTTTGTATTCGTTGAAGGAGCGGGGGGTCTTGTCGTTCCACTTGCTGAAGATCGAAAGGGTGTCTATATGACTGCCGACCTGATCTGCGATTTACGGTTGCCGTTATTGATCGTCACTCATCCGGAGCTTGGAACGATTAATCATACATTGTTGACCATTGCTTATGCAAAGTCTAAAGGAATTCCGATTGTGGGGCTAATTTTTAACCAGATGCCCGAAGAGCCAGGTTTTATGCAAGAAGATAACATAAACATGATCCAAAAACTAAGTGGAGTACCGGTAATAGGCTGTATTCCATCAATTGCCGCGCCTCTCATTCCCGAGATGCAAAAGAAACTCGCTTCTAAAGAACCATTGATTAATAGAGACATATTTTTCAAGCGCTTAAAACAATGTCAAAACGAGTTTATGGAGGTCACCAATTGAAAATGCATGAGTTAGAACAATGGGATAAAGAGTATGTATGGCATCCATTTACGCAAATGCAACAATACAAGAAAGAAAAACCACTCATCATTGAGCGGGGAGAAGGAAATTATTTAATCGATATCGAGGGAAATCGTTATTTAGATGGATACTCTTCTCTCTGGGTGAACGTTCATGGACATGCTCATCCGCTGCTGAATGAAGCGCTTAAGGAGCAGCTTGAGAAAATCTCTCACTCCACATTGTTAGGAGCAGCAAATGTCCCTTCGATTTTGCTCGCAAAAAAATTAGTCGAGCTAACCCCTCCTGGATTAAATAAAGTGTTTTATTCGGACTCAGGATCGACTTCTGTTGAAATCGCATTAAAAATGGCGTATCAGTATTGGAAACTGGTGGATCCCGTACGCTATGAAAAAAAGAATAAATATATTTCCTTCAAAGAAGCGTATCACGGCGATACGATCGGTTCGGTCAGCGTTGGCGGCATGGACACATTCCATAAAATATTTAAGCCGATTTTAATTGACCGTATTGAAGCACCGACACCATATGTTTACCGGATGACAGGTGTCCGAACAGAAGAAGAGGCAAAGAAGCAATGTCTTGATGCATTAGAAGCGATTTTAGCGGAACATCACGAAGAGGTGGCAGCATTAATTATCGAACCGCTTGTACAAGGAGCGGCGGGAATGATCACCCATCCTAAAGGCTTTTTATCGGGAGTTCGAAAGCTTTGCACGAAATACAATGTTCTGATGATTGCCGATGAAGTTGCCGTTGGGTTTGGCAGGACAGGAACGATGTTTGCTTGTGAACAAGAAAAAGTTCAGCCTGATTTTCTATGTGTCGCAAAAGGAATAACGGGAGGCTATTTGCCGCTCGCTGCGACAGTTACGACAAATACCGTATATGAGGTATTTCTCGGGGAACCGGAAGAGCTGAAAACGTTTTTCCACGGACATTCTTATACAGGAAACCAGCTTGCCTGCGCAGTCGCCTTAAAAAGTATTGAACTATTAGAATCGGAAGGCTTTATTCCAGCACTTGAGGAAAAAATAGATAGGCTTAAGTCGGAACTTCAAAACTTTTGGAAACTGCCATATGTAGGAGATATACGGCAAAAGGGGATGATGGCAGGCATTGAGATTGTGCAAAATAAAGAAACAAAAGAACCCTTTCCCCTGTCGTTTCAAGTCGAACATCGAATCATTTTAGAGGCTCGGAATAGGGGTGTCATTATTCGTCCGCTCGGTCCTGTCATTGTATTAATGCCACCGCTTTCGATTGAAATTGAAGAACTTCAAAAGCTGGCAAAAGTTACATACGATGCAATCAAGGCGGTCACAGAGAGTATAGGGACGGCAAAAGGAGCGGTTTAACCGCTCCTTTTGCCATTATATCGTTTGCAATGTTCCATGAAGATCGATTTCAAATCCCATGTCTTCAATCATTTGATGATCCGCTGTACTTTCCTGCCCTTCTGTCGTCAGGTAATCGCCGAGAAAAATGGAATTGGCCGCATACAATCCAAGAGGCTGAATGCTTCGGAGATTGACTTCACGTCCCCCGGATATGCGAATCTCCTTTGATGGGTTGATAAATCGGAATAATGCGAGCACCTTTAAACAAAATCTAGGATTTAATTCATCCAAATGTTCCAAAGGGGTGCCGGGAATTGCATGAAGGAAATTTACCGGAATGGAGTCAGCATCGATTTCCTTTAATGCGAAGGCCATTTTTACAATATCTTCATGCTTTTCTCCCATCCCAATGATGACACCGGAACATGGAGAAATCCCGGCCTCTTTTATCTTTGTTATCGTTGCCACCCGGTCGTCATATGTATGAGTGCTCGTAATGTTTGAATGGTGGTCGCTTGATGTATTGATATTATGATTATAGCGATCGACCCCGGCTTCTTTTAACGCTTTCGATTGCTCATCCGTTAAAATCCCGAGACAGGCGCAAACTTTCATATTGTAATTCGCCTTTATCTCTTTTACGGCATCAATCACCGTGTTTAAATCCCGATTCAGTGGCCCTCTTCCGCTTGCGACAATACAATAGGTGCGAACGTCCTGGTCGTATGCTTTTTTGGCCCCTTCTACAATCGTTTCTTTATCCAGCATCACATATTTTTCAATCGGAGCCGTTGAAACGGATGACTGAGAGCAATACCCGCAATCTTCAGGACAGTATCCCGATTTCGTATTAATAATTTTATTAAGCTTTACTAATTTCCCAAAATAATATTTACGAATGAGAAACGCACCATGCAAAAGAGGAAGAATATCATCATCATCACTGTTCAAAATGCTTAAAGCTTCTTCATTTGTCAACTCTTTTCCCTGCAAAACTTCTTGAGCCAGTAAAGTCCAGTCCATCAAACCCCTCCAAATGTCAACTGTTTTTATTTATAAGTTAACATTAGTTGAAGCGAATAAACTTGTCAAATAAAAAAACCGGGATTGCCCCGGTTCTTCTATTCATCTGTTTGATCTTTTCGATCCCACTGCACCGTAAAGACGACTTTGTTCTTCCGTTTAATGGTTTCAAAGGTTTCGGTAATCCATTTCTTTTGCAGTTGAACCTGTTCGGCAATAAATCCGGCCTCAAGTCCGAATACAGGATTAACGTGATTTTGGAATCGTTCAGAAATCATCGGTGAAGACAATTCGAGCGTCATTTCTTTTTTGGTTGTTTCGATGATTTCTAAATTGCCCCATCCCGCTTCATGAAAAAACGAGATAACTTCCTCCATGCTCATTAATGGAAACTTTCTTGCCAGGTTCCTTCCAGCCCAATATAGTATATTCCGCTCTTGACTTCCTAAAAGTTCGGGTAATAGAACGCTTCTTATAAGCTCGTAACCGAAAGCAGGCACTTGCAATGACGGTTTTTCTTCTGGCTTTTCCTCGATCGTTTCTTCAATTTTTTCCTCAAGTTTCGTACTCATGTTATCCCCTCTTTCTCTTCCTTTATTATATCTCGAAAAATACGATAACACTATATATAGCGAGTGTGTCGAAAAATATCGAAATTTAGAATCCGCATAATGGCTAGTTTTATCAACGGTTTTCGCCTATTTCTTGTCGATGTTTCCTTGACGGTGTCAAACGATGAGAGTAAAATGTACATTGTTACATAGTTGCAATGTTGGTAAAACTATTTTTTAAACGCATCTGTTTACAACACACATGAAGGAGAACCTGCTTATAAGCGCTACCAACTTATAAGTAACGCGAAACCACTATTCCACAGTAATTTTTAAAAGGGGGCAAAAAACGTATGGCAGGCAGCCGAGATTTTTTTAACAGAAGACTTCACTCATTACTCGGAGTGATTCCAGTCGGTCTTTTCCTATTGGTGCACTTAACGGTAAACCATTTTGCGACTAGAGGTGCGGGTTCCTTTAATAAAGCGGTAAACTTTATGGAAAACCTTCCGTTCCTCATCGTATTGGAATTTCTTTTAATTTATTTACCATTACTTTTTCATGCGATTTATGGACTTTATATTGTTTTTACAGCGAAAAACAATGTAGGCAGATTAAGCTATTTTCGCAACTGGATGTTCCTTCTCCAACGTGTAACAGGTGTAATCACTTTAATTTTCCTTGCTTGGCATGTGTGGGAAACGCGTATTCGCTATGCACTTGGTCAAACGGAATTAAACTATGACATGATGCACGACATTTTAAGTTCTCCCGTAATGGTCGTTATTTATTTGATCGGGGTTCTTTCAACTGTGTTTCATTTTGCGAACGGACTTTGGTCATTTATGGTAAGTTGGGGGCTTACGGTTTCGCCTCGTTCACAGAGAGTATCCACTTACTTCACAATGATCGTCTTTTTAGCGCTTGCGATTATTAGTGTTCGAACCATTTTCGCATTTATTTAAGAAGGGGTGAACCAGCATGAGTAAAGGAAAAATTATAATTGTCGGCGGAGGTCTTGCCGGGTTGATGGCAACTATTAAGGCAGCTGAAGCCGGTGTGAACGTAGATTTATTTTCACTCGTACCTGTAAAGCGTTCTCACTCTGTTTGTGCACAGGGGGGAATCAATGGTGCCGTCAATACAAAAGGTGAAGGGGATTCTCCATGGATCCATTTTGATGATACAGTATACGGTGGTGACTTCTTAGCCAATCAGACTCCAGTTAAAGGAATGTGTGAAGCAGCACCAGGGATCATTCATTTAATGGACCGTATGGGTGTTATGTTCAACCGTACACCGGAAGGTCTTCTCGATTTCCGTCGGTTCGGGGGAACACAGCATCATAGAACGGCGTTTGCCGGGGCGACGACTGGACAACAATTGCTTTATGCACTAGATGAGCAGGTGCGTCGCCATGAAGTTGCCGGTCTTGTAACAAAATATGAAGGCTGGGACTTTTTATCCGCTGTTCTCGACGATGAAGGGGTATGCCGGGGAATTACAGCGCAAAACCTAAAAACAATGGAAATCCATAGTTTTGCTGCTGATGCCGTTATCATGGCTTCAGGCGGGCCTGGAATCATTTTCGGTAAGTCGACGAACTCCGTTATCAATACGGGTACAGCTGCATCGTCTCTTTATCAACAAGGCGTTTATTATGCAAACGGTGAATTTATTCAAATCCACCCGACGGCAATTCCTGGGGATGACAAACTGCGTTTAATGAGTGAATCTGCCCGCGGTGAAGGTGGACGTATTTGGACGTACAAAGATGGAAAACCATGGTATTTCCTTGAAGAAAAATATCCTGCATACGGTAACCTTGTGCCACGTGATATTGCGACACGTGAAATTTTCCATGTGTGCGTAGATATGAAACTTGGACTGAATGGGGAAAACATGGTCTATCTTGACCTTTCTCATAAAGATCCGCATGAGTTAGATGTAAAATTAGGCGGAATCATTGAGATCTATGAAAAATTCACGGGTGATGATCCGCGTAAAGTTCCGATGAAAATCTTCCCAGCTGTTCACTATTCAATGGGCGGCATGTGGGTTGACTTTAATCAAATGACCAACATTCCTGGACTTTTCGCTTGTGGAGAATGTGAATATCAATATCATGGAGCCAACCGTCTAGGTGCAAACTCGCTTCTATCTGCAATCTACGGTGGTATGATTACTGGACCAAATGCGGTTAACTATATTAATGGTCTTGAAAAATCGTCTGATGATATTTCTTCTTCCGTGTTTGAGCTGCAAGTCCGCAGGGAACAAGAGAAGTTTGATAACATTATGAGCATGGACGGCAATGAAAATGCTTATGTTCTTCATAAAGAGCTCGGAGAATGGATGACCGACAACGTAACGGTTGTACGTTATAATGATAAACTGCTTAAAACAGATGAAAAAATTCAAGAATTAATGGAACGTTACCAAAAAATTAATATTAACGACACTGCTAAATGGAGCAACCAGGGTGCAGCGTTTACACGCCAGCTTTGGAATATGCTTCAATTGGCCCGCGTTATCACATTAGGAGCTTATAACCGTAACGAAAGCCGTGGCGCCCATTACAAACCGGAATTCCCGGAACGTAATGATGAAGAATGGCTAAAAACAACGAAAGCGAAGTTTAATCCTGCGAAAAATGGCCCTGACTTCGAATATGAAGAAGTCGACATTCAATATATTAAACCTCGTGTACGTGACTATTCTAAAAAAAGCGAAGGGGGTAAAAAATGATGAGCCAAAAAACGGTTAAATTTATCATCACCAGACAAAATAGTCCGGAAACTGCCCCGTACCAGGAAGAATTTGAAATTCCATATCGTCCGAATATGAACGTTATTTCCGCATTAATGGAAATTCGTCGTAACCCGGTAAACTCAAAAGGTGAAGCGACTACCCCGGTATATTGGGAAATGAACTGTTTGGAAGAAGTGTGCGGTGCATGTTCAATGGTTATTAATGGCAAGCCGCGCCAATCTTGTACGGCTCTTATTGATAATTTAGAACAGCCTATTCGCCTTGAGCCGATGAAAACATTCCCTGTTGTCAGAGACCTTGCGATTGACCGGAGCCGTATGTTTGATGCGCTTAAGCGAGTAAAGGCATGGATTCCAATTGACGGTACTTACGATTTAGGAGAAGGGCCGCGCATGCCGGAGCCGAAGCGTCAATGGGCGTATGAACTTTCGAAATGCATGACTTGTGGAGTTTGCTTAGAAGCGTGTCCGAACGTTAACAGCAAATCCGACTTTATCGGTCCTGCACCACTTTCTCAAGTTCGTTTATTTAATGCCCATCCAACTGGAGCAATGAATAAAGCGGAACGCTTAAATGCTATTATGGGTGAAGGCGGTCTTGCATCGTGCGGTAACTCGCAAAACTGCGTGCAGTCATGCCCGAAAGGTATTCCGCTTACAACTTCAATCGCATCATTAAACCGTGAAACAACGATTCAATCGTTCAGAAATTTCTTTGGTAGTGATAAATAAAACGAAGGTCTCCTCTTTGAGGAGGCCTTTGTTTTATTAAAGGAAGCCCGTTTTCTAAAAAATGGGCTTTTTTTCATGAGAAATAGACACAAATTCCCGACTTTTTCGGGATTACAAGTCACTCCTAAAAACGAATTTACATACTATATGTTGACTAAATACTTCCAATCTACGTTGGCAGTTCTTTGATCCCTAGCAAGGAGGGGTGAAATCATTGAAAGAGAAACACTACCGACCGAAGCCTCTACTTACAAAAAGAGAGAGAGAAGTTTTCGAACTCTTGGTCCAGGATAAAACCACAAAGGAAATAGCAGAACAGCTGTTTATAAGTGAGAAAACAGTCAGAAACCATATTTCCAACACGATGCAAAAGCTTGGGGTGAAAGGGCGCTCTCAAGCCGTTGTAGAACTTTTGAGGCTTGGAGAACTTGAGATTTAGTCGGAAAACGGCTTTCCTTGAAAGCCGTTTTCTTTCTATTCGATCTTTATAAAGTTCATCCAATTTCCTAATTCCACGTTTTGCATTTGATAAACAAAGACAGTTAAGCTATGATGAAACCATTGTGATATTTTTTCAGGTAGATCGGGGAAAGGGTTGTATGGGATGAATGGATCATTTCAAGTGAAAAAAGTGTTAAATAACAATGTTGTTATCGCTGGCAACATGCAGTATTCGGAACTGATCATGATAGGAAAAGGAATCGGCTTTGGAAAGAAGAAAGGCGATACGATTTCAGAGGAAATGGTGGACAAGCTGTACGTGTTAAGTACGCAAAAAGAAAAAGAGCAATATTTGAATTTAATTCATTCCATCGACGACAAAGTTTTGGACGCCATTAATGAAGTCATTACCCTTATTGAAACAAGATTGCAGACGAAACTATATAAACATATTCATATTGCCTTAACCGACCATATCGCATTTGCCATTAAAAGAATCGAACAAGGGATGGATATTAAAAATCCGTTTCTTGCAGAAACAAAAACGATCTATCCAACCGAATATAAGATCGCGAAAGAAGTAATTGATATGATATGGCAAAAAATTGGGATCAGGCTTCCAGAAGGGGAAATTGGCTTTATCGCACTTCATATCCATAGTGCAATTACCAATAAAAATATTAGTGACATTAATCACCGCTCCCGATTAGTGAACCGGCTCATTCAAGTGATTGAGGATTCTCTTCAAGTCGAAATCGATTATGAAAGCATTAACTTTCTTCGGCTAGTCAGACATTTACGTTATGCCATTGAACGAATTGAGCAGGGAGACGATTATACAGAAAAACAAGAAAAATTGGCAAAGCTGTTGAAAGAAGAATATCCGATATGCTATAATCTTGCGTGGAAGCTAATGAAGATTATGCAAAATGAATTAAATAAACCAGTATCTAATGCGGAAGCGGTTTATTTAACATTGCATTTGCAAAGGCTTTCACCCCAATAAAATAAACAATCTTTATTTGCGTGTTACTGATTCGATCAGGCATGAGTGAAAAGACGATGGTGATTATTTAATGGGTAAATCAATGCCCGTTAAGTAATGACGTCTATTCATTCATGCCTTTTTTGTTTACATTACAAAAAAGGAGGATCCTAGATGTGGAAGAAGTTTTTTGGAGTCTTGCAACGTGTAGGTAAAGCATTAATGCTCCCTGTTGCGATCTTGCCTGCGGTTGGATTATTGTTAGGATTCGGCAACGCGATACAAAATCCTGCAACATTAGAAAAGTTTCCTGCCCTTGATGTTCATTGGGTACAAATGATCGCCCAGGTAATGGAACAATGCGGCAACATTGTGTTTTCAAACTTAGCGCTTCTCTTTGCCGTAGGGGTAGCGGTAGGGCTTGCCGGTGGTGAAGGGGTGGCCGGGCTTGCAGCCATTGTCGGCTTCTTAATGATGAATGTGACAATGGGTGTTTTGAAAGGGGTTACCCTTAAAGCTGCAGAATCCGGACATGATCAGGCAATTGCCTCGGTATTAGGCATTCCAACATTGCAGACGGGTGTCTTTGGAGGCATTATCATCGGTATTTTGGCCGCATCTTTATATAAACGGTTTCATAATATCGATTTGCCCCCGTATTTAGGTTTTTTTGGAGGAAAACGATTTGTTCCGATTATTACAGCGGTTACATCCATTGCATTGGGAATTATTATGATCTTTGTTTGGCCGCCTATCCAAAATGGCTTAAATGCATTTTCGCATGCCATGATTGACCAAAATAGAACACTCGCAGCTTTTGTTTTTGGTGTCATTGAACGGGCACTTATTCCTTTTGGATTGCACCACATTTTTTATGCCCCGTTCTGGTATGAATTTGGCGAGTATGTAAACAAAGCAGGACAAGTGGTTCATGGTGACCAGCGAATTTTCTTTGAGCAATTAAAGGATGGCGTTCCGCTAACTGCTGGAACATTTATGACCGGCAAATTCCCGTTTATGATGTTTGGTCTGCCAGCCGCAGCTCTCGCGATTTACCACGAAGCGCGGCCAGAACATAAGAAAATGGTTGCTGGTATAATGGGTTCCGCCGCTTTAACATCTTTTTTAACCGGGATAACGGAACCGATTGAGTTTTCATTTTTATTCGTCGCACCAGTGTTATTTGGCATTCATTGTATTTTTGCTGGTCTTTCATTTATGATCATGCAAATCTTAAATGTAAAAATTGGATTGACATTCTCTGGCGGTGTCATTGATTTTCTTCTTTTCGGCGTTTTTCAAGGCCGGACAAGATGGTGGCTCGCCATTATCGTAGGTCTCGTATTTGCAGTGATTTATTATTTCGGATTCCGGTTTGCCATTCGGAAATTTAATTTAAAAACGCCGGGACGAGAAGTAGTGGAAGAAGGAGAGGAAACAAAGGGCTCCGAATCCGAAAAAGATTCACTTGCCGCTAACATTCTTGAAGCACTTGGCGGAAAGGAAAATTTGACAAATCTTGATGCTTGTATTACTCGTCTTCGCGTATCTGTAAAAGATGCAAAAAATGTCGATAAAAACCGCTTGAAAAAGCTTGGTGCATCGGGCGTCCTTGAAATGGGAAATAACATTCAAGCCATTTTTGGAACGCGTTCTGATACGATTAAAAGTGAAATTAAAGATATAATAGATGGTAAGGTGATTATCGCCAAAAAAGATAAAGAAGAGGGAGACGAAACTGACGTGTTTTTCAAAAAGAAAAAAAAGCAAGAAAGTATTGCAGCACCGTTAGACGGAAAATTGCTTCCGATCACGGAAGTCCCGGATCAAGTTTTCTCCGAAAAAATGATGGGTGACGGCTTTGCTGTCGAACCTGCAAATGGTACAGTCGTATCACCGGTTAACGGCAAAGTAGTGAACGTCTTTCCGACGAAGCACGCGATTGGACTCGAATCCGAAGATGGCCGTGAAATTTTAATTCATTTTGGAATTGATACGGTTAAATTAAATGGAGAAGGTTTTGAAACGTTTGTAAAAGAAGGCGACACGGTTAAACAAGGGCAGAAATTGTTGGAAGTGAACATTTCTGAAGTGAAGGAACGTGTACCTTCTATCATTACACCGATTGTCTTTACCAATCTGTCAGAAGGGGAAGCGATTCAACTCGTAAAAACAGGAAATGTGACAAAAGGTGAAGAAAATATAATTGCAATTAAAAAATAATGAGTGGAAAGAGGTTTTTAATTATGGCAGAAAAAACATTTAAAGTAACAAGTGATTCTGGAATTCATGCGCGTCCCGCAACATCTCTAGTAAATCAGGCGGGGCAATTCAGTTCTGATATTACGCTTGAGTATAACGGGAAAAGCGTCAATTTGAAATCGATAATGGGAGTTATGAGTCTTGGCATCCCAAGCGGTGCAGAAATTGTTGTGAAAGCGGAAGGCGCTGACAGCGAAGAGGCAATTTCAGCGATTGAAGCAATTATGAAGAAGGAAGGACTTGGTGAGTAATGTCTGAAATCATTTCAGGTATTGCTGCATCAAATGGAATTGCGATTGCTAAAGCATTTCTGCTCGAACAACCTGATTTAACGATCGAGAAAAAAGAAATAAGCGATGTGCAAAGCGAAATCGATCGCTTTACAAATGCAGTTCAAAAGGCAAAGGGAGAGCTTGAGAAAATAAAAGATCAAGCGTTTAATGAACTTGGAGAGGATAAAGCAGCGATTTTTGCTGCTCATCTCCTCGTTCTTGAAGATCCGGAGTTAATTGATGCGGTAAAAGGAAAAATCGAAAATGAAAAAGTAAATGCCGAAAGTGCGATGGATGATATTTCTTCGATGTTTATTTCCATGTTTGAACAAATGGATAATGAATATATGAAAGAAAGAGCCGCCGATATTCGCGATGTTTCTAAACGTGTGCTTGCTCATCTTTTAGGCGTGCAATTTATGACACCGGCAAATATTTCGGAAGAAGTCATCGTCATCGCCGATGATTTGACACCGTCTGATACTGCCCAATTAAACAGAAAGTTTGTAAAAGGCTTTGCGACGAATATTGGGGGCAGAACGTCACACTCCGCAATCATGGCGCGTTCAATGGAAATACCGGCGGTCGTTGGCACAAAACAAGTAACGAAGAAATTGTCTAACGGCAACATCGTCATTATCGACGGCATTAATGGAGAAGTTATCATCAACCCGAATGATAATGAAATCGCTCTTTACGAAGAAAAACAGAAAGAATATGATGCGCAAAAAGCCGAATGGGCCAAGCTTCTTCACGAAAAAACAGTGACAAAAGACGAAAAGAGAGTTGAGCTTGCTGCTAACATTGGCACACCTGAAGATGTCAAAGGGGTATTAAACAATGGTGGTGAAGGTGTCGGCCTTTACCGTACAGAATTTTTATATATGGGAAGAGACCAGCTTCCAACTGAAGAAGAACAGTATAACGCTTATAAAGAAGTACTCGTGGCGATGGAAGGAAAACCTGTTGTCATCCGTACCCTGGATATTGGCGGCGACAAAGAGTTGCCGTACCTCGATCTACCAAAAGAAATGAATCCGTTCTTAGGATTCAGGGCCGTTCGGCTATGCCTGGAAGAACAGGAAATATTCAGAACGCAGCTAAGAGCATTACTAAGGGCAAGCAGGTATGGCAATTTGAAAATTATGTTCCCGATGATCGCGACATTGGATGAGTTCAGGCAAGCAAAGGCTGTCTTAATGGAAGAAAAAGAGAAGCTCATCAATGAGGGAGTAGAAGTATCCGATTCATTTGAAGTTGGAATGATGGTAGAAATCCCTGCAACGGCCGTAATGGCTGACCGCTTTGCGAAAGAAGTGGACTTTTTCAGCATTGGAACGAATGACCTTATACAATACACGATGGCTGCAGACCGTATGAATGAACGGGTTTCATACCTTTATCAGCCATACAATCCTGCAATCCTCAGACTTGTAAAAATGGTCATTGATGCTGCCCATAAGGAAGGAAAATGGGTTGGCATGTGCGGGGAAATGGCGGGTGATCCGATCGCTATTCCAATATTGCTAGGACTTGGTTTAGATGAATTCTCAATGAGTGCTTCTTCCATTTTACCTGCAAGAAGCCAGATTTCCAGGCTTTCAAAAGCGGAAGTCGAGAAGCATATCGAGACGATCTTGAATTTAAATACAAATGAAGAAGTAATTACTTATGTCAAGGAAACGTTTTAAAAATAAGAGCTGCATTTCGCAGCTCTTTATTTATAAGACTTGAAGAATAACCAGATACATAGTTTAATTAAAAGCAGTGATGTGAAAAAGTGGGCTAAACAACCCGGAAAAACATCTAAGTATGGCGATAGAAAGAAGAGAAGAGATAATGGATAAACCAATAGGAGTAATTGATTCAGGTGTTGGAGGTTTAACGGTAGCAAAAGAAATTATGCGCCAGCTTCCGAAAGAAGAAATTTATTATTTAGGGGATACCGCGCGTTGTCCGTATGGGCCAAGACCGCTTGAAGAGGTTAGGAAATTTACTTTGCAGTTAGTGGACTTTTTGCTCCACAAAGGAATTAAAATGCTTGTCATTGCCTGTAATACAGCGACAGCGGCCGTTCTTGACGACATTAAAAAAAGCCTTCCGATCCCTGTAGTGGGAGTTATTCATCCCGGAGCCCGGACTGCTTTGAAAATGACGAAAAACAACCATGTGGCGGTAATAGGCACTGTTGGTACAATCAACAGCAAATCTTATGAAAATGCTCTTAAAAGCATTAATAGCGATGTGAAAGTGGAAAGTTTGGCCTGCCCAAAATTTGTTCCGCTTGTTGAAAATGGGGAGCTTGACAGTGAGAACACGTTCTCTGTTGTTAGCGAAACGCTGCAGCCGTTAAAAACAATGTCAATTGACACGCTTATTCTCGGTTGTACGCATTATCCTTTATTGCGGCCTGTTATTCAACAGGTGATGGGCAAACATATTCGTCTGATTTGTTCAGGTGCGGAAACAGCCCGCGAAGTTTCCACCATTCTGGACCATAGCGGGTTGCTTTTTACCGGCGGGCGCTTGCCGCAGCATCAATTTTTTTCAACTACCGATAACGGACATTTCCTGGAAATTGCGAATCATTGGCTGGATATAAAAGTAAGTAAAGTCGAATTTATAACGCTGGGATAAAATCTTTAAAGATTTTATCCCTTTTTTTACTGGTCTAAATCGATCGATAGCTCGTATACATAGTAGTACAAACACTCAGGGAGGGAAACGTATGTACAAAAAGTTCCGGGTAGGGGCACCGCTCGCCGTTTTATCAGTTTCATTGCTGATATCAGGTTGCGGGTTTGGGGGGGAAAAGGCAGGAAATGAACTAGATCCCCCAAAAAAAGTGAACTATGAAAATTCATTGGACAATAAAAAGGGGTCAAAAACAGCGGTAAAAAGTAACATGGTCAAAAGGCAGTTGTTTTTAATGGACAAAAACGGTCTCGTTGTTCCGCAAATGCTCGAACTGCCAAAGTCAAAATCACCAGCCGAAAAACAGGTGCTCGAATATTTAGTGAAAGACGGACCGGTTTCCAATATGCTGCCGAACGGTTTTCAAGCAGTTTTGCCGGCGGATACCGAAGTGTTGGGCGTCAATGTGAAAGGTGGGACGGCGACCGCTAATTTTTCGAAAGAATTTAAGGATTATGAGGCAAAGAATGAACAAAAAATATTACAGGCGATCACGTTCACCCTCACACAATTTCACTCGATTAAAAATGTGAAAATCCAAATCGAAGGCAAAGACTTGAAATCAATGCCTGTAAATAATACGCCGATCGGTAATGGTGTAAGCAGGGCGGATGGTATCAATATTGAAGCGGGAGATGTCGTTGATCTAACAAACAGTGAAAGTGTAACTCTTTATTTTATCAATGAAGATAATAATCAAAAATATTACGTTCCGGTAACGAGACGAGTTGCGAAAACAAGCGATGAGGATCTCGTAACTGAAACGGTTAATGAACTCATTAAAGGCCCTTCTTTTACAAGCAATCTCCAGTCCGACTTCCGTGAAGATGTCAAGCTTTTAACGAAACCTACTGTAAAAAATGGCGTAGTAACCTTAAATTTTAATGAAGCCGTACTGCAAAATAAACGGGATCATACGATTGCGGATGATGCGTTAAATTCCATTGTATTATCGCTGACTGAATTACAAGATATTCAAAAAGTGGCAATTCAAGTTGACGGGAAAGAACGTGTCATGAAGGAAAACGGAAAAAAACTGACTACTCCTGTTTCAAGACCGAAAATGGTAAACACGCGTGAATTTTAAATAAAGATAGAGTATGATACGATAAAGAGGTGGCTTATCGCTATCTCTTTTTCACATGATTGGAAACAGGAAGGCAATACTAAACGAAGCAAAGAAACATAACAGGAGGTTGCCATATGAGAGTAGACGGAAGAAATGGAAATGAATTAAGAACGGTTTCGATTGAAAAAGATTACATAAAACATCCGGAGGGCTCGGTATTAATCTCAGTCGGAAATACGAAAGTGATTTGTTCTGCAAGCATTGAAGAACGAGTTCCTCCTTTTATGAGGGGCCAGGGGAAAGGCTGGATTACAGCAGAATATTCGATGCTGCCTAGAGCAACGGAACAACGCACGATTCGCGAATCAAGCAAAGGAAAAGTGTCAGGACGAACAATGGAAATACAGCGCTTAATCGGAAGGGCTCTTCGCTCGGTTGTCGATTTAGACAAAATCGGCGAACGCACCATTTGGATTGACTGTGATGTCATTCAAGCAGATGGCGGGACACGAACAGCTTCCATCACAGGAGCGTTTGTTGCGATGACGCTTGCTTTAGGAAAATTATTGGAAAATAAAACGCTTGCTGAACTTCCTATTAAAGATTATCTTGCCGCTACATCAGTCGGGATTGATCCTGAACTTGGCCCGATTTTGGACTTAAATTATGCAGAAGATTCAAATGCGAGCGTTGATATGAACATCGTAATGACGGGAAGTGGTCAATTTGTAGAACTGCAAGGAACGGGGGAAGAAGCTACGTTTTCTTATAATGAGCTGCAAATATTGCTTGATTTAGGTAATAAAGGTGTAAAAGAACTTATAAATATTCAAAAGGAAACATTAGGGGAACTCGTAAATTTAATTAAAATAAAAGGTGAAGAAAATGAAAGTGATCATCGCAACTAAAAATAGAGGGAAAGTAAAGGAATTTGAGGCGCTTTTTGAAGAGAAGGGGATTCAAGTCGAATCGCTTTTAGATTTCCCGGATGCGCCGGACGTGGAAGAGACAGGGGCGACCTTTGCTGAAAACGCAAAAATCAAAGCCGAAACAATCGCAATGAAATTAAATATGCCAGTCATCGCTGACGATTCGGGGCTTGTTATTGATGCGCTGGATGGCAGACCGGGTGTTTTTTCTGCCCGGTATGCGGGGGTAGAAAAAAACGATGAAAAAAATATAGACAAAGTTCTAAAAGAGATGGAGTCTGTGGAAAATAGCAAGCGCACGGCCCGCTTCGTCTGTGCCCTTGCTGTTGCTATTCCCGGAAAAGAAACATTGATTGTCGAAGGACGCTGCGAAGGGCAAATTACAAGAGAACGAGTGGGAACGTATGGATTTGGCTATGATCCAATTTTTTATGTGCCAAAATTGAATAAAACAATGGCAGAGCTTCCGAAAGAAGAAAAAAATAAAATCAGCCATCGAGCAATGGCTATTCAAAAGCTTGGTGAAAACATGAGTTTCCTTTTAAAGGGGACTTCAGCATGAAAGTCTTAATCGTAAGTGACAGCCATGGTCTGCATAAAGAGTTATTGGACATGAAAGAGCGGCATAAAGATGAGGTAAAGGCAATGATCCATTGTGGTGATTCCGAATTATCCGTTCATGATAAGGGATTGCAAGGTTTCATTGCAGTCAAAGGAAATATGGATTTTAGAGCACCTGAACTACCAGATGAAGCGATTGAACATATTGGTGAAACTTGTTTTTATATTACTCACGGCCATTTATATAATGTCAAAATGTCGTTTCTTTCGATTAGCTTTAGGGGAGAAGAAATTGGCGCGGACATCGTTTGTTTTGGCCACTCCCATGTTGCCCAGGCTTTTGAACGGAATGGACGGATTTTCATTAATCCGGGTAGCATTCGCCTCCCTAAAGGGCGTCAAGATAAAACGTATGCCATTTGCGACATTCAAAATAAAGAGGTCACTGTGCATTTTTATACGATAGAAGGCGAAGAGCTAACAGAGTTGCGAAACACTTTTTTTCGGGGAGAATAATTTTCCTCGAAAAAAGTGTTGACATCTAATATAAGATGCTGTATATTAAATTATGTCGCTGATAGTTATACGAAATAACAACTTGCGGGTGTAGTTTAATGGTAAAACAAGAGCCTTCCAAGCTCTGGTCGTGAGTTCGATTCTCATCACCCGCTCCATATTTTAATCTATAAGAAAATCTATACGTTTTCTAGTTAAATGAATATCATATTTTGTTCTTGTCCCAGTAGCTCAGCTGGATAGAGCATACGCCTTCTAAGCGTACGGTCGGGAGTTCGAATCTCTCCTGGGACGCCATCTAATCGATTATACATACGGTATAAACCGCGTAATATAAGCCTTCTGATTCGTTAGTTGAATCGGTCAATGAACCGGTCAACAACGAGTTAGGAGGCTTATTTTTGTTATGACGAAAAGAAAAGCGTCATTAACGATTAATACGGATTTATCGAACATATTTAACGGACAAGCTGTACGGAAAAATATCGTCGGGTTTTCGATGGAGAAAGCACTAAATACTGTTATCCGCCAAATGAAGGCAGCAGGATTACGAGAACGTACGATTAGTGACTACGAATTACACGTTAACCATTTTATCGAAATTACAAATACTCAAGTAATCGAAGAATTAACCGCGGACCATATTTATCTTTGGCTATCGTCAATGAACGTAAGCAATCAAACGAAATTAACACGGTTGAAGTGTTTAAAAGCGTTCCTGGGGCGTTGTTTTGACAACGGTTGGCTTGAAACAAATTTCTGGCGGAATATCAAAATCAAAGTTGACAGTCCGGTTAAGGAAGGCGCAACAGATCGAGAAATAAAATTACTTCTATCCTTGCTCGACTTAACACGCTTTATTGAATTACGGGATGCGGCTGCAATTTTAATTATGTATCATATGGGACTGCGGGTCGGTACATTAGCGAAATTAGAAAACAAGCACGTAAACGTTGATGCAAAGTTGCTAAAAATTGATGGCGGCATTATTAAAAACCACGAATCGATTTATCTTCCATTTGATGACGTTTTAGCTCGCGTGCTTGAGACATTAATAAAACAGAATGATATTATTCGCAGAGAACACAACGTAAAAAACAATTATTTATTCATTACGAAAAAGGGTGGACCTATCGCAACAAGCCCAACTAATAACAACATTACAAAACGGTTATGCAAATATTCAAAAGAGTATGGGCTAAAGAACATCAATCCACACGCATTAAGACGGGGGTTTGCGAAGAATTTACTTAAGAAGGGCGCAAATATTGCGTTAATATCAAAAGCTCTAGGACATAGCGATATGGCCGTTACAACGCGATATTTACATTTAGATAAGGAAGAGGTCGCAGAAAGTTTACGAAAATTTATCTAGATTTTTCTGATTCACAAATAGTAGAGCAATACAAGGAAGTAGAGGAAAAGGATAATTTAGAAATTTAATACAAAAAGAAAAAAAGCGAGACATACCCGAAGGTACGCCTCACCAACCAATTAATATTATAGCGAAAAAAGAGCGTTAACACAAGCTTTAGTTCGTTGTGTGCGAGAAATGGAACGTACGTTTCTGCTTCGGTTATGTCTCCGAGAAGGGGATCGATTTAATAATGGAAAGTGTAATCTACGCAGGGGACACGGCTGCAATGCGAAAGCTCTCGGAATTCCGCAGCCTAGACGACTTTAATATGTACTATCGACAATTGAAACTAACGATTAAGAGCGAGCTCCGTCCGTCCTGGGAGCGCATCCTCGATCAATTATTCGAGGCATCGTGCGGTATGATCGGGGTGACATTCTTTCGCCGCTTAACACTTGCGGAGAGAGCCGAATGTGGCAAGACAAGCCTGGACGACTTCCAACGTTATGCAAAAAAGAGGGGATTCTTACGTATCGTACGGGCTCAATCGCCGAAAGACGGCAAGAAGAAGCGAGGCGGAGACGCACATCTAGTTTACGTATTCCAACCGATAGAGGACCTTCTCGACCTTCCATGCGAAGAGGATACGTCCACTCGAATAGATCGGGAACCGTTTCGGGAGGCGTTATTCGGGAGCCGTCGAAACTCTAAAAAGGCTTGTGACTCTACTGCCGGAGGAAAACAAAACGAATCCCTATCAAGTTTTTCTTTTAGCAAGAACTCTAAAAAAGAATTAAATACATACATAGAAGATGTCAAAGATGTTCAGAACACGCAAATTTTCCAAAACGAAAATACAATCGACTTCAAAAACTACGAACAAGATGCGGAAATATTTGCAGTAGTCGCAGGGGTACCGGAAGAAGTCATTTCGGAACTCTCTCGTGGTTTCGGAACTACGGAGATAATCGAACTATGGGTTAGCATTCGGCGCACTCTTACGAAGTATAAGGCGAAGTTCGAGGACTATTCTGATGCGATCGTCGAGGCTATTCGTTCTACGATTAACGCTTACAAGCGTAAAAGTAGCAAAGGAGAACGATTCAACTTCGCTCGATACCTTTGCGGAACTATTAAACGTATCATTGCGAAAAACTTAAAGCAAAACATAGAAGAGAGGCGCAGCTTGCCGACCACTTTCGGGTACAATTGGCTTGCGCAGCCAACGGAAAACGAATACTTGACGGCAAACCTTCTCGGAGTGATCGACGACATACTTGCTGACGGAGTGGACTTCGAACTCCCGTATTAAGAGGGGTAATACAGTTAGTAACGTTTGTATTGCGGGACGCATGCGATTTTAGTCGTGTTTTATCTTACGGGGCATCCGTATTCGGGTGTGGAAGAGTCTCATGACGAGTTTTCTTATCCCGAGTTCGGATTATCTAACGCATGTTCTAACGTGTTTTCCGTTATGTAGGAGCCCTGCTTTCGAATAGACGGTATGACTTCGCCTACTACCCATTCCTCGAAGCGTTCGGCATTCGGATTATGTACGGACGCAAAAAAATTTTTTCATGTTAAAAATGCTAACATTTCTTTATTTACAAGGGTTTTGAGGGTTGATCCCGATTTCGTAGAAAGTGTGGAAAGAACAAATATCTAATACAATATATCTAGTCTGAAAATAGGAGGTGAACATTAGTGCGGTACATAAAAAAAGTGGAGATTGTCGATGTGGTTGTAGTGTTATTATTCTTCACGTGGATAGATGAAACGGACTTGTCACATTTGACGCTGCACAAAAAAATAACTCTCGGAATGTACGGATTAGTTTTTGTCCTATTTATTATCAAGTACGTATTGGCTTTTCGAGAGGAGTATCATGAGTCTAAGCAGTAGGTTTTACTTGTATTAAAAAGAAATGGAGGGATTACTCTTGCCAAAAAGTAAGAAAAAGAAGCATAAGAAGGTTCAAAAACGAACGGTGGTAAATGAACTAGAAAGTTTCCCGTTTGAGCATATTGTTCCTACCAACGACGTGGACCAGTTTGCATTCATAGAACCGCCTACTATTAAAAAAACTCACAATATCGCAGGTTTGTGGTTAGTAGTAGGGAAAATAATAACAGAGGGTCCCCTCGGTCGTGCTCAATGGAAACAAGCCCCGTGGTTAGTATTTGCGCAAAAGGAAAAACTTAATATTCCTATTATGTCTTTTGCTACAAGAGAAGAAGCGGAAAGTTTTGCTTTAGGAGCTAATAAAGAGCTTTTAGACAAAGGCATTATATAATCTGATTTCCACTCGGCGGCAGCATGCAAGCACAACTACTTACAAATATTTAACTACGGACTTAATGTCCGCACAGTAGTAAAGGATAGTGAGCCGTGGTTCGTTGTCGAGGAGTTTGCGACATATGAGAAAATTAAGCGGCAGTAGGCTGAAAAGAAAAGCAAGGTACTTCGGTTAGAGGCTTCACTCGCCTTTTTTCGCATACTCAAGAAGGAGTTACGAAAGATAGATCGAAATAATCGAAATACAAGTATAAAACGTCTTATTCGACAAGTCGGCTAGAGTGACGGGATATTTTCGAGTTTTTGCCGTTTTTTGTAAAACGGAGGTCCATACAGTTACTACTGTTTACCGATTGTAAACATACGTATTCTAGTCGATAGGTTGGAAGAATAGCGAAAGATCAACGATTATACGTTAACCTATCGAATTACAATCGTTAACATATTGAAAGTCTGGTGGAAATGAATTGTTCGCATCCACTTGAAGCGGGGAGCGGAAGAGGTATTCAAAACTCGGGGGGCTTATAGAAAAATGTGGTATAATAATACCAATATATTTAGAGAGGAGGGATAATATGTCTGATATAAATGTTCAAACAACTCCAACTCCAATTCAACGTAATGCTTTCGATGTTGCTATAGAATTAACGGAGTTGCATAGGTCTAAGAAAGGTATGAATTTTAAAGCCGAAGACATTGAAGAAACATTTGCCAAGTACTACGCTTTGGTAAGAGTTCTTGAGTCAAGTTCATATGATAGACTTCAAGAGTTAGTTTCAGAGGATATTTTATCAAAGTTAATGGCAAATAATTATTAACTGTCACCGTCGCTATGCGGCGGTTTTATATTTTATAAAAAAGGGCGCCGCCTAAACGAAAAAGCGACGCAGGAAGTAATTAGTAGAAATGATTGGAGAGAGTCGAAATCATTCTCCCTTCCCCCGTTGCGCTTTGTTTGCATATTAACGGGAGGTGATTTGCTTGTGTGGCTAGGGATAAGTTACCGAGATACTCCCAATCCTATTATTATTATACCACAATTAGAAAGAGTTTAGCCATTCGTGTCCTTTCTCTTTTAGAGTCTATTTAAGTACACATTAATAGACGTTTTAATTAAACGTCTTTTTTAGTTTATAAATATTGATTTTAAACTTTATGAACGTCTATAAAATAAAATTGACTTTTATGTACTATTTTTGTATGATGTGCTTAAGAAATTAGACGTGAAGAGAGGTTCTACATATGAATTCAAAAACTTTTGCCTATGTAAGAGTAAGTAGCAAACAACAGAATGAACAGAGACAAATCGAGACTATGTTAAATCTCGGTATTGAGGAACGAGACATTTTCATCGATAAACAAAGCGGAGCCTCCTTCGATCGGCCGCAATACCAAACGTTAAAGAGTGTACTACGAAAAGGAGATACGGTCGTGTTCGATAGTATAACCCGGATGGGACGTAACATGGACCAGACGCTTAAAGAATATCGCTACTTCGTAGAGAACGGCATTAACTTGAAATTTGTTAAGGAACCGATGCTCGACACGGACTCACAAAAGGATGACGTTATTCTTTTGGCGATACAACAAGCGGTACTTGCTATTCTTGCAGCATTCGCTCAAAAAGAGCGCGAGGAGATTAGAACGAGACAGGCCGAAGGAATCGCAATAGCTCAAAAGAAAGGTATCAAATTCGGTAGACCATCGCTCGAGCTTCCGCAGAACTGGGAGAACTTATATGAACGATGGAAGTCGGGAGAAATTAAGGCGGTCGACTTTATGCGGAAGGTCGATATGAAGAAAGCGACATTTTACAAGAAAGTTAAAGAATACGAATCAAAGTTATGCGGCAGGGCGTAGGCTCTCCCGCTTTTTTTATACATCCGTATAGGCTTGCGCATTGGCTATTATAGCCTCGTATAAGCCCGTAGGAAGCCGATAGAGCCCGTTTGCTACGTCAGCAATGCGATTCCTTCCTACTTTCGTAAAAGCCGTCTTTCGGCGTTCTAGAGGGCGTGAAGGCGATCGTAGACACAATGTAAGTCAAGTCGCGTTCTTAACGGAGGTTAGACAAGCGGGCGACTCATCCGGTCTACTCAACGCAGCAGGAACGAGAGGAAACGGAATTGCTTCAACGATTAAAACAATCGCCTTTCTTTCGGTTCTCCTTTCTCCTTCATCGATTGGAAGATTCTCGACCAATTTTAAAACGTCAATCTTCGAAGCCATGAAAGTTTTGTTCGCATTTACTTCGAAAGGGAAAACAACAAAAAAAGCGAAAGGAATCGAGCTTCGTTTTCTTCGATCTTTTTAATTGCATCAAAAAAGCATTCGAGATTCGAAAGAACTTCGGCTTCCGGTCGAAAGTGACTGCGTAAGAGGACGACTGGGACGCTGCGTCTCCGAATCCCGTTTCCCCCAAGCCGCCCGCCTCCGGCCGCCTGGACTACCGTATAAAAATAGCGCATATCATTTTTCAACTCGAGGGGTTTTTCGAAAAGCGAAAAGCCCTTCGGGTGCTTCCGAAAAAGGGCATTCGAATAGATAGCATAAGGTTTAAAAATGTTCCGGAGGTCAAACAGTTACCGACGGTCGCACAGTAACCATACCGAAGGACGACGAGTTCTACGGTGGAGAACTGAAAGACCTCGAGATCAGGCAAAAATGCGGTTCTAGACCGCAGGGGATGAGAGTGGGGCTCCCTTCTCCTTCTTAGTTAGTGTAGCATAAAAATCTGTACAGATATAATATTTCGAGTATCATTCTCGGAACCTCTTAAGCTAATAATCGCAAGAGGACTATAAATGTCCTGCGATATTTATTAGGAGGTAACTCAATATGACTGTCTACGACAAAACGAAAAAATACGATGGAATGGTTTTCTTCAAGCGTCCGAAAGATACTCTTAATTACTTGTATCTCGATAAAGTAAACGCATCGACTCTTCTTATATACGACCTTTTATGCGATTACTATAATTCCGAGAAGGGCTACGCATATCCCTCGATGGATACTCTCGCATTAGATAGTGGAATGACTAGACAAGCGGTCGGAACTCACGTTAAGGTACTCCACGAATACGGACTCGTGAAGATTTTCGTCGAAAAGAGGAAAGGGAATAAGAAGGGTGAGGGCTACAAATATAAGCCGCAGCTTCCATTGTCGAGAGAAGAGCTATTTAAAAGATATCCGGAAGCCCGTAAGCGGTATGAGAAGAAGGCTAACAAAATCAAAGATAGATATGAAAAGCCCGAGATCGTTGAAGTGAAAATCGGGGATATTAGGTTTTAATGTTAAGAAAGTTATTAAAGACCACTAGATTTTTGAGTTTATATGTTAAGAATCCTTACCATATCTAGACTTATAGAACTAGACTTAAAAGAACTAGACTTATAAAGATTACGCATGCGATAAAAAACAATCGCATACGTAGACACGTATAAAATCTTATTCGAATGAAAATATACTATTAATTCTTACGAATGTATAAACGAAGGGAAGAGCATGCGATAAGAATAAAGAACGATAATTAAACGAAGTAAAAGAAGCCCCGCTGCACCCGATGCGTAAAGTCTACATATCGGGCCTTACATAACAGGTCTTACCGCTGCGATTTCTTTTTCGAAACTATGTATCATCCTCCAGAGTTCTTACGCTAACTATCACGAATAACAAAAAAACTGTATGGCAAGAACGGGGGAATTAGCGAATCGGTGCTCGACTTCTCTTCGTCTACTACGACCATCCTCCGGTCGTGCCGCGTAGTTAGTAAGGTAAAAGTTACGAGTGAAAAAGGTATTATCATGCGGTATTTATATGTGAAAATTACTTTAAAGTATACAAAAAGCATAAGCGCGGTGCTTCTATATTTTATGTCGGAGGTTTAACTACCTTCTTTACGAGTCTTTTAACTTTTGCATTGACACGTCCCCTTTGAAAAGGAGCGCATCTAACCGAGGAGAAATACGATTAAATTGCGCTCCTAAATTATTTTAATACCGAAGTTGGGGCGGTATTTCCCATCATACCGCCTAATTTACGAGGGAATTGTTTCTCTCGAATAGCACTCGCCAATGGAAGAAACATCGAACAAAGCTACGTAGTCTACCGTTTCCGGACTGAGTAGGGCAAGACCGCAGGGGTCGCGTATGCGGCTCCTTTCTTTTTAAAACAATCGCAAGGAGGCGATTTGAATATGGAATATAACATCGAGCTACAAGGCCGCGACCTAATCACTTTTCGGAATGCGCACTCGCTATCGAGGCGACAGCTAGCGGAGAAAGTCGGGCTCTCGTATAGTTACATCGCTGCGATCGAAAAGGACGAAGTCCGAATCAGCGAGGAAACCGAGAATCGCATTCGTGACATTTTAGGAATTACAGACCATCGATTAGAGCGATATCGTTCACTATCCGAAGCACTTCGAAACGTATAGGAGGAAATAGGAATGCCGAGACATACGGGCACGCTACGGGAAATCGATAGGGAAAAGGAAAACATTCCGGATTATTTGTTGCGAAGGGACCGTTATCCGGAGTGGGCGAAAGAGCTAATGAAAGAGCTCGATATCTTACCGAAGCGACAGCCCTGCCGTAACAATAGAAATAAACGTTACAAGCGATCTTTTCGAAATTACGAAAACAAAACTAGGAGGAATCACGTATGACAAACACGTTAAAAGACGCGCAAAATAAAATCCACTTCGCACAAACGCTACGAGGGGAATACACAAAGTTCTTTCGCGAAGTATTAGACGAGTATAGATCGAAAAAGGGATTAATTAGCTCTAACCGTGAATTAAGCGATGAAGGAAAGCGAAAGCAAATCGAAAAGCTGAACGCAGTATATGAACGTAAATTCCTCGAGCTCTCACGCGATCTCCAGAGAGAGGCGAAAAAAGCTGCGAAAGAAGCGAAACAGACTGCGGAGGTACTACTTGTATCCGAGCTACCGAAAGTAGACGCTCATAAACGCAGCCTATTCGATCGGAAAGTCGAAGAAATCGAAGCGAAGGTAAAATTCGCCCTTACTCCGGCTCGTGCAAAAGAAGCCTTAAGCGAGCTTTTGGCGTTAGCGGATGAGCCCGCACTCGCTCACGAAATTAAAGGGAAAATCCTCGCATTATCAGAGCATGTTATCTCGCTTGCGCCTCCTGCGGACCAATTAAATTTGCGTAAGGAGATCGGCGATCTTTATGATACTGCGGCTAGAAACGCTTTACCGGATGGAGCAGAAGATGCGAAGAAAGTAATCGAAACGGCAGACGGAATTTTAAACACTTCGGGTATTTCCTCGGCGGTTGAGATCGCGTTGCGCGAGGTATCGGTATGGACTAGCACTTATATTCACAACCCGGACGAATACCTTAATCAAGTGGCCGGATCGACTTCGAATGAGCAACAGACACAAGAGGCGGACGAACGTTTAAGGCAGCTTGCGGAAAAGGCGAGAACTACTGGAAGTATGGATGATAAACTCGCTTATATTTCAGCAAAAAGAGCTATTCAAGGAGGTGCGAAATAATGGGACGTAAAGCATTTGAACCGACAAGAATTTGCTCGAAATGTTTAGAGGTAAAGCCTTTTTCGGGGTTCGGCAAAGACAAAAATAGTCCTTATGGGATTCGGTCGGTATGTCGTAAGTGCTCAAATAAGCAAGCCAATAAGAACTACCATAAACGCCGGGCTTTAATTGCTGCGTTAATGGCCGAAAAGGAGGAAAACAACTAGTCGCCGCGTTAAAACAAAAATACTTATCGATGTATCGGGAGCCTTCGGGCTCCTTTTTTATTTATATCCAACAGCCGGAGACTATCGTTCTTCGGTTTTTTATTTCCTCCGATCAAAAATACAAGCTAAAGGAGACTTAAGTTATGACCGATGTTAACGCAGGAACGATCAAAGCGCGGATAATGCTCGAAAATAGAGATTTTAGAAGGGGAATGCAGCAAGCCCGGCAAGACATGCGTGCTTTTGAGAGCGAATCTTTACGACAAGCCCGTCAATTAAAGATTAGCCAATCGCAAATTAAAACGGGTTTAATGGGAATCGGAACCGCATCCGTAGCAGCGATTGGAGCCTCGATAATGACTGCGGCTCGTTTCGAGCAATCAATGGCGAAAGTAAAGGCGATCTCGGGAGCGACCGGAGAAGAGTTCGACGCATTAAAGCAGACAGCGAAGGACCTCGGAGCTACAACGGCCTATTCGAGTTCGCAAGCATCAGAAGGAATGGCACTACTCGCAGCCGCCGGATTCAAAACGAATGAGATTATCGACGCAATGCCTGGCCTCCTTAATCTCGCGGGAGCAGCGCAACTTGATTTAGCTACGTCCGCGGACTACCTCGGCTCGATTATGTCGGGATTCGGAATTAAGGCAAAGGACTCATCGCATGCGGTCGATGTCCTAGTTCAAGCGATGAATGACGCTAATACCGACCTCCCGGACCTTGCCGAAGCCATGAAGTACGTAGCTCCCGTTGCTGCATCAATGAAAATCCCATTCGAGGATACTGCGGCCGCTATAGCCTTGATGTCAAATTATGGAATACGAGGGTCCCAGGCAGGTACAACACTCCGCTCAACGTTATTATCGATGGCAAATCCGGTAGGTCAAGCCGAAGAAGCCATGAAGAAACTCGGAATATCATATAAGAACGCTAACGGCGAAATGAAGCCGTTACCGGAGATTCTTAACCATGTTTCGAAGAAAATGAGCGGGTTAACCGAAGCACAAAAAACGCAATACGCGGCGATGCTTGTAGGAACCGAGGCATCATCCGGATTCCTCGCTCTCTTAAATGAAGGAGGCGACACGCTTACGGACTTCGCAGATAAGTTGCGGACTTCCGATGGGGCAGCGGCGGACATGGCCGCGACAATGAAAAATACACTTCTCGGCGAATGGGATAACTTTACGTCTGCAATTGAAGGGCTCGGAATTAATATCGGTGAGGAGTTCCTTCCGGAAGCTAAAGCAGTTGTCGGGGTTGCGACCGATCTCGTCGATGCTCTTTCGAAAGTCAATCCGCAGTTTATTGAGCTTGCGTTAAAAATGGCAGCCGGTGGCTCGGCAGCGGGCGTATTATATTTTTCGCTTGCAAAACTCCCTCTTTTATTCCGTTCATTACAATTAGCAATGGGCCCTGCCGGATGGATTGCGCTAGGAGCCGGGGCTATTGCGGGGGCTTTACTTGACGTTAAGGATGCAACCGATGAAGTTAAGGTCAAAACTACGCAAGAAATTAAGGCGATAGCTGAAAGTGCGAACGCTCTTGAGGCAAAGGCAAATCGCTACGATCTTCTTCGTGCAAAAATGAAATGGACGAACGATCAATTCGCAGATTACCTCGATAATATGTCGAAAATGTCCAAGACATCCGATAAGAGCGCACTCGCGAAACTTGCGAAGGAGCAAGAGAATCTCGCTAAGAAATCCGGCCTATCCAAAAAGGAGATCGAGGAGCTCGTAAGCATCAACAAAGAGCTCGGGGATAAAGTTGCGAGTACGACAGACAAAGTAACAGAAGAGGGAACCGTCATGGTCACTTCGACCCGTGCAGTTCGTGAGCTTACGGCAGCAAAACGCGATCAAGTCCTCGCCGAGCTCGAGCTCAAAAAAGCGAAAGCCGCTGCGGACCACGTAAAGAACGTCGAAAAGGAAAAGAGGCTTACGCGAGAAGTCGCACAAATGACAAAAGAGCTCGCCGAACGCGAAGAGAGAATCAAACAACAGAAGCGAGACGTCGCAAATGCGCAGGAGGACTATAACGACAAGCTAAAGCACGGCAATGTCATAACGCAAAAGTTCGCTAAAAACGTGCTTGAAAACAAAAAGTCTATTTTGCAAGAATCGCAAGACTACCAAGTTTCTCTTATGAAACGGCGTAATGAGGCTCAACGGACTCTTGAAAAGATCAGGGAACAGCTTCGGGGCGAAAAACAGATCAACAATGAAATGGCGAGCATTATCCTTAAGCAAGTCGGCTTAAATGGAAATAAGCGAAACGGTCTAAGACTGATCGATGAAGAGATTCAAAAGACGGGTGAGGCAATTCAAAAGACCAATGCGAAAGCTAAAGCCGGAAAACTAAGCAATAAAGAAGCGAAGGAGCTCGTTAGACAATACGTCGATCACCTTAACCAATTAAATGAGGCGAAAGGGCTACTTGGACAATACGTCAAGCTCACCGACAAGGGGAAAAACGGCTCGAAGGAACAAGCGAAGGCGTGGAAAGAGCTTCAAAGCATCCTTAAGAAAAACGGTTATGAGATCGACAAAAGTACCGGACAAGTTCGGTCAATGAATAAAGAGGTCGATAAGACGAAAGAGAAAGCGAAGGACGCAAACAAGGAGCTCGGCAAAAAAGTTACGAAGGAAGTCAAAACAGACGACAAAGGCTCCAACTTGAGGAACCACAAGGAGGCAATAAAGCCGGGCGTTAAGGACGTTAAGACTGACGATAAAGGCTCGAATAAACTCAATCACGATTCTGCGACCAAGTCCGGGATAAAGACGGTTAGAGCGGATGATAGAGGCAGCAACGATCGCCTCCACAGGGCCGCGACCAAATCGGGAAGCAAAAATATTACGCTTCATTCCGGTAACTTCTCGTCGTGGCTTTACAATATTACGAAGCCCGTTTCCAAGACAGTTAATCTAGTCGGTCATGCGATCGGCTCCGCATGGAATAAGATTACGGGAAAAAGACACTCCGGAGGAACACTTCACGAGCTTCCGAAATATCATAACGGCGGCTCTCCGGCTCTTGACGGGCTCGGCGGTTCTTTCGAACGCTTTACTCCGCCAAAGTTCGATGAGGTCGATGTTCGCTTGCTACGTAACGAAATGGTTCTTACGCAGGGACAACAGGCGAACTTATTCCGAATGATTAGTTCGTTCGGTGAAATAGCCGAATCTCGTGTTAAGTCCGCTGCTGCTGCGCCATCCGTAATACAAACGGGGCCGAAAACGATAACGATTCAGACTCATTTAAACGGTAAAGTCCTCGCGGAGACAGTCGTAGATGACATTACGGAGCTGCAAAATCGTAAGCAACAGCAAGCAGCCCGAGCAAGAGGCGATATCTACTAGAAATCGATGCGGCTAGCGGCCTCTACAAGCGAATTAGAATCGAGAAGCCGCACAGTAGGTTAGCTCGATTCAATTACGAGCTTTAAAAAGACGGGGAGCTTTCGTGCTCCCTTGTCATTATATCTTTTTCCGAATCCATCAAGAATCCTCATCAACTTCCTTTAGTGAAATTATTTCGTTGATATCTCTTATATTAAACTCATTCGCAATCTTTTCTATATGTTCGAATTGTATTCTTTTCCTTTTTCCGTTAGAAAGCTCGCTAAGTGCTGCGTGTCGTATATCGGTTTTCCTCGAAAGTTCTCTTAAGGAAGAAATCCCCTCTCTTTGTAACAATTTATCAATATTGACTACTACTTTGAATGGCATTTTGTCTTCCTCCCACTATATTGTTAAGTTGACGTTACTCATAAGCGTACCATATAATCTTACTGCAACATGGTACTTATATGCGTACCAATATATTTAATTAGCGAATAGCGACTAAAGGGCTTTCGTTAATGTTTTATAAGAGAAGGGAGTACATTTAATCATTATCCACGTTTGAGCCCTTTCGTCATTCGCGGGGGAGGTTCCTATACATGGATAACAAAAAAATTAATAAGTTAGCTATCGAAGCCCAAAAGGACGTTCTTGCGTTACGTGCGGCGGGGACGAGTCTCCATGAAGAGAACTATACGGAGGCTATGTGGTTGCTCGGATTCGAGTTCGACGAAATCATCCGTAATCTACAAGATCGACACGGTTGCCATTTTAACAAAACGATGGATGTCGACGGCTCTACGGCTTATGAAAGACGACTTCGCAAACGACTAATGGAATGTACGATTACATACGATGGCAAACGAGACTTCGAAGGACTTGTTCGTCGGGCTTTCGAAAGAACGACTCGCGAATTTTATAAGCGTCGGACAGGCTTCGCTAAAAACGAGGATTCCGTCGACCGTTTGGCGCAAGGCAAGAACACGGAAGGGCGAGAAACGCAAGTTGTCCAATTCCTCGTACCGGATGAGCGAGCGAATACGGAGAGAATCGCAGAATCTCGCGAACTTGTCGGAATGATTCTCGAAAAATTCGGAACGGATGAGAAGAGGCGATACATACTCGCCCGACTTGCGGATGAAATGCGTCTTTCTGTATCCGATCTAGCTCGAGAAATCGCAGGGGAAACGATCGGTACGAAATTCAATTCGACTAGGCAGTTTATTACTCGATTTATCGTTGACATGCGGGAGTTTATTGCGAGCTACGCGTAGAAGCCCCCGTACATAGAATCGTTTTACAAGAAGGAGAAATGTCGCATGGGGTCGAATACCGTTTTGTAAAACATTTAGCAAAGGAGATAGAGACTACATGAGAGGATTTAACAACATTAACGCTTACAAGGATGAACAAGGTGAGATCGTAAAGATTCAACTACAAAAATATACCGCATCATACGAAAAGCCCGAGCTAATTACATCACTCGATGTTGTTATCGGAGGAGAATACGTGGTAAAGCCCGAGAATCCACTCAAGCTAAAACACCGTGATCGCATCGTAACGGTTCATAAGTTTGTAGAAGATCACATCGGAAATCCGATTAAAGCAGCGGTCAAATTCAAAGATAATGGTCGAGTAGGAAGAGTCGATGTTACCGACCTCGCTGCGCTTGAATATAAAAAGTAGTTCGAGAGCCGGGAAATAAGCAAAAGTACACAAAATAATACATATTGCGGAAAAAGGCGTAATTTAACGTACGCACGTTGGTTAACGTTAGTAGAAAAAAGCGTACCAAAACGTAAATTACGCATAAAAATAGACAATCACACGTGTAGTTTCTTCATTACTTCATTATTCGTATCAGTGCTAGTAACGAGCATCCAGATGCGGTTAGAAAATATGTCGACTATTTGCATAATTATCCGTATTGACGAGTTTGTATATATAATGGTAGAATTTTTTCAAACGGTCAGTTGTTCGTCTCAATGACCGATTCAACAAGCGAATGGACAAGCGCTTATATTACGTGGAAAAATGACGGTCGGGAGTTCGAATCTCTCCTGGGACGCCATTAACTATTACATAATCAAACCCCTTGAAACATTTACAAATGTTTCAAGGGGTTTTTTATTGGTTTTAAACACATCAGTTTCAAAACCAATTATGTTCCAAACATCGCATCTCAACGCGGCTTGGAAATTATGAAACCGCTTTAAAAATCTTTACAAATAAAAATGTTTAAACGTAAAAACCGCTTGAAATCAATAATGAAAACGCTACCAAATAACCTGAATTGTCTAAATAATTAAAAAAAGATGAAAAAGGTGGTTGACCCAAAGCGAAAATGGGCGTAAGATATTCAGCAATTACAATTCTTTTAAACTTTCATACAACTTGTGGCAACTTATGTTAGATCGGATGAGGAGGATCGAAATGGAAACACAATGGGTTTATGTAAATGGCGAATTTGTCGCTAAAGAAGATGCGAAAATATCCGTTTATGACCATGGTTTTTTATATGGAGACGGGGTGTTTGAAGGAATTCGCGTCTATGATGGAAACGTGTTTCGACTGGATGAGCATCTTCAGCGACTATACGATTCGGCTAAATCCATCATGTTAACGATTCCTCACACGAAAGAGGAACTTACAAATATAATTATCGAAACATTGCAACGAAACCAATATAGAGATGCTTATATACGTCTTGTTGTTTCCAGAGGAAAAGGAAATCTCGGCTTAGACCCATTTACGTGTCCCACGCCCGGTGTCATCGTCATTGCGGAACAATTGGCGCTTTTCCCAAAACAATTATATGAAACAGGAATTGAGATCGTGACGGTTGCGACAAGAAGGAACCGTTCTGATGTTCTTAGCCCGCAAGTGAAATCGTTAAATTATTTGAACAATATTCTTGTAAAAATCGAAGCAAGTTTAGCCGGAGCAAGTGAAGCATTAATGTTAAATGACCAGGGCTATGTCGCCGAAGGATCAGGCGATAACGTTTTTATAGTAAAAGGGAATGTAATTAAGACGCCGCCTGGCTATTTAGGGGCGCTTGAAGGCATTACACGAAATGCGATTATCGAAATCGCCGCTAATTTAGGATATGACGTACGCGAAGAAACGTTCACGAGACACGATGTTTATAACGCTGAAGAAGTTTTCTTAACAGGCACTGCGGCTGAAATTATTGCCGTTATTAAAGTGGACGGAAGAGTAATCGGAGACGGGGTTCCCGGCCAACATACAAACAGGTTGCTCGAAGCCTTCCGTAAAAAAGTAGTGGAAGATGGAGTGAAAATCTTTCCAGTATCAGAACCACAAGCGATTTAAGCAATAGGAGATGTATAGTATGCGCAGTGATATGATCAAAAAAGGAATTGACAGGGCACCACACCGAAGCCTTTTATACGCCGCTGGTGTCCGGCCGGAAGATATGGATAAACCATTCATTGGTGTTTGTAATTCATACATCGACATTATTCCGGGACATATGCATTTAAACAAACTAGGAGAAGTTGTAAAAGAAGCGATCCGGGAGGCGGGAGGCATTCCCTTCGAATTTAACACGATTGGTGTGGATGACGGGATTGCAATGGGCCATATCGGAATGCGCTATTCACTGCCAAGTCGGGAAGTGATTGCTGATGCTGCTGAAACGGTCATTAACGCCCACTGGTTCGATGGTGTATTCTTTATGCCGAATTGCGACAAAATCACGCCGGGAATGTTAATGGCAGCTGTAAGAACGAATGTGCCGGCAGTATTTGTATCCGGCGGTCCGATGGAAGCTGGCAAGACGAAAGCCGGAAAGTCGCTATCACTTAGTTCAGTTTTTGAAGGGGTAGGAGCCCATCTCTCCGGAAAAATGTCCCGCGAAGAGCTGCTGGAAATTGAAACAAGCGCATGCCCTACATGCGGGTCATGTTCCGGGATGTTTACCGCAAATTCAATGAATTCAATCATGGAAATGCTCGGGATGGCACTGCCGGGAAATGGGACGATTGTTGCGACATCAAATGAACGCCACCAATTAATTAAGGATGCGGCCCGGCATTTAATGAACTTAATTGAAAAAGATATACGTCCGCGCGATATCATCACAAAAGAAACGATTGATGATGCATTTGCATTAGACATGGCGATGGGCGGTTCAACAAATACAGTCCTTCACTTGCTCGCCATCGCGAACGAGGCGGAAGTGGACTACGACTTAAGACGAATAAATGAAGTCGCAGAACGGGTGCCATACCTTTCGAAAATAAGTCCTGCTTCTGATTATTCGATGCAGGACGTACATGAAGCCGGAGGGGTAAGTGCAATTATTCGGGAGCTTTGTGAAATTGAAGGAGCCATTCATAAAGATCGGATTACGATTACAGGAAAAAGCATTTATGAAAATGTGAAAGATGCGAAAATTCTTAACGATGATGTCATTCGCCGTAAAGATAACCCGTACAGTCCGGTTGGAGGCCTTTCCATTCTATATGGCAACCTTGCTCCTGATGGCGGTGTCATTAAAGTTGGTGCCGTTGATCCATCCATTACGTATTTTGAAGGAGAAGCCATTATTTTCGATTCGCAGGACGAAGCCATCGAAGGAATTAATAATGGTACGGTAAAAGAAGGACATGTCGTTGTCATTCGCTACGAAGGGCCAAAAGGCGGACCTGGAATGCCAGAAATGCTCGCTCCTACTTCAGCGATTATCGGAAGAGGATTAGGAACGAAGGTTGCGCTCATTACAGATGGAAGGTTCTCCGGCGCATCGCGTGGAATTGCAATCGGGCATATTTCTCCGGAAGCGGCAGAAGGTGGGCCGATCGCCTTTATTGAAAATGGAGATCGAATTTTTATCGACTTAAATCACCGTACCATTAATGTTTTATTAACCGATGAAGAATTAGAAGAACGTAAAAAGCATTGGAAACAACCTGAACCTAAAATTAAAAAAGGTTATCTCGCCAGATATTCAAAACTTGTTACATCTGCGAATACGGGTGGTATTTTAAAAGTTTAAAACCGAAAAAATCGATGATGGGGAACATTGAAGAAACAGTAGTCTGCAGAGAGCCGGTGGTTGGTGAAAACCGGTGATACGATCTTCAGGACATCACCCCGGAGAGTCTCCTTGAACGCTTCTACGCAAGTAGGGGAGGCCGAGTGTGAGCGACATACTCGTTATCAAAAGAACGATCAATTCGTTCATAAGGCGGACATTTGCAAAAATGTTCGTGAAAAAGGGTGGTACCGCGAAAAGTAAAGGCCTTTTCGCCCCTTTGATAGCAGGGATGCTGTCATTGTTGGGCGGACGGGTCTTTTTAATTGAACCAAAGTAAAGGGGAGGAGTGTAAAAATGAACACCGAAATGGTGGTTGAAGAAGAAAAACAAACAGTAAAAATGATGAACGGTGCGGAAATGGTACTTCAAGCCTTAGAAGAGGAAAAAGTAGAAGTATTATTTGGATATCCGGGCGGGGCGGTATTACCGATTTATGATGCCTTATATAAGAAAAACTTGCGTCACATTTTAACACGTCACGAACAAGGTGCCATCCATGCGGCTCAAGGATATGCAAGGGTAACTGGCAAAGTTGGAGTCGTTCTGGCAACTTCAGGCCCAGGTGCCACAAATCTCATTACAGGTATTGCAGATGCCATGATTGATTCACTGCCACTTGTCATTTTAACAGGGCAAGTCGCTACTACCGTGATCGGAACGGATGCCTTTCAAGAAGCGGATGTACTCGGAATTACGATGCCAATCACTAAACATAATTATCAAGTAAGAAGCGTCGAGGAACTTCCCGGCATCATTAAGGAAGCCTTCCATATTGCAAGAAGTGGCAGGCCGGGGCCGGTATTAATTGATATACCGAAAGATGTTTCTAACGCGATTGGCACATTTTCTTACGATAAAGAGGTTCATCTTCCGGGCTATCAACCGAAAATGACACCAAATATTTTGCAAGTTCGGCGATTAAATGAAGCGATCGCCAATGCGAAAAAACCGGTTATTTTAGCCGGAGCAGGAGTGCTCTTTGCTAAAGGGCATAATGAACTTTTACAAATGGCCGAAACGCTTAATATTCCGGTTACCAATACGTTGCTCGGCCTCGGAAGCTTCCCTGCAGACCATCCGCTTTTCTTAGGAATGGCAGGGATGCACGGAACCTATGCAGCAAATATAGCATTGTACGAATGCGATCTTTTAATTAATATAGGTGCTCGTTTTGACGACAGACTTACAGGAAATCTCAATCATTTTGCGAAAAATGCGGTCGTTTCCCACATCGATATTGATCCGGCCGAAATTGGGAAAAACGTAAAAACCCATATTCCGATTGTGGCCGACGCGAAAAAAGCGCTGGAAGCGATTCTTGAAGAATGCCAGACTCCGGCAAATTGCGAGGGATGGATTGAAGAATTGGGTGCGAAAAAAGAATCCTACCCGCTCTGGTACGAAAAAGATGGGGAAACATTAAAACCGCAGCGATTATTGGAAATCATTCATGAGGTTACAAAAGGTGAAGCGATTGTTACTACCGATGTTGGACAACATCAAATGTGGGCAGCGCAATATTACAAATTTAAAAATCCTCATCGCTGGGTAACCTCAGGCGGATTAGGTACGATGGGCTTTGGATTGCCGTCAGCGATCGGAGCGCAAATTGCCGAACCGGATTCAACGGTTGTTGCAGTTGTCGGAGATGCCGGCTTTCAAATGACGCTCCAGGAATTATCGATGATTCAGGAATTGAGCCTCCCGCTGATCGTTGTGATCGTCAACAACCTTGCTCTCGGAATGGTCCGCCAGTGGCAGGAAGAATTTTATGAAAAACGCTATTCTGAATCGTTACTCCCGGTTCAGCCGGATTTCGTTAAACTGGCGGAAGCATATGACATTAAAGGGGCAGTTGCGGTGAGTGAAGAAGAAGTTGAAACCCATTTGCGCACCGCTCTTGAAACGAAAACTGCATTATTGCTTGATGTCCGCGTTACCCCTGATGAGAAAGTATATCCGATGATTGCACCGGGAAAAGGATTGCATGAAATGATAGGGGTGAAACCATGAGAAGAATCGTGACAGCAACAGTCTATAATCGGAGCGGTGTTCTTCATCGCCTTACCGGGCTATTAACAAAGCGAAATTTTAACATTGAAAGCATATCTGTCGGACCTACGGATGAACCAAACATTTCAAAGATAACGCTTATTGTTCACGTTTCAGACGATACAAAGGTGGAGCAGCTTGTTAAACAAATGCATAAGCAAATTGACATTTTAAAAGTAAGCGACATTACGAATTTCTCAGTCGTCGCCAGGGAACTCGCCTTAATAAAAGTTATGAGCACCCCTGAAACAAGAAGTGAGATTACGGTGCTAATCGAACCGTTCCGGGCATCGATTATCGATGTCAGTTTAGACAGCATCACGATTGAAGTGACGGGGGACGGCGACAAGATTGAAGCGTTAATTGAGTTGCTCAGGCCATATGGGATTAAGGATCTATCCCGTACCGGGGTAACGGCCTTTACTAGAGGGATACAAAAACCGGTTTCCGATATAAAACAGTATTCATTTGTTTAAAATTTCCTTAATGGAAGTTAAAAATATACAATAATCATCTTAATTTAAATGAAAAAAGGGAGAGAGTAAATTATGGCAAAAGTAGTTTATAACAAAGATATTCAAGAAGGATTTTTAACTGGAAAAACGATCGCAGTTGTCGGCTATGGATCGCAGGGGCATGCACATGCACAAAACTTGCGTGACAGCGGGTATTCAGTTGTAATCGGACTTCGTCAAGGCAAGTCATGGGAACAAGCCCAGGAAGATGGATTTTCCGTTTATTCTGTTAGAGAAGCCTGTGAACAAGCGGATGTTATTATGATTCTTTTACCTGACGAACATCAACCAGCTACGTATAAAAATGAAATTGAACCAGTATTAACAGCTGGCAAATCGCTTGTTTTTGCACACGGATTTAACGTTCATTTCCATCAAATCGTTCCGCCAAAAGACGTTGATGTATTCTTAGTAGCACCTAAAGGTCCGGGACATCTTGTAAGAAGAACGTATGAAGAAGGTGCGGGCGTTCCTGCTCTGATTGCTATTTATCAAGATGCGACAGGACATGCAAAAGAAACTGCATTGGAATATGCAAAAGGAATCGGAGCGGCACGTGCCGGTGTACTTGAGACGACGTTTGAAGAAGAGACAGAAACAGATTTGTTTGGTGAGCAGGCTGTACTTTGCGGAGGGGTGTCTGCTTTAGTAAAAGCCGGTTTTGAAACCCTTGTTGAAGCTGGCTATCAACCTGAAGTTGCTTATTTTGAATGTTTGCACGAGCTGAAATTGATCGTTGACCTTATGTACGAAGGCGGGCTTGCGGGAATGAGATATTCCGTTTCCGATACTGCACAATGGGGTGATTTCCAATCAGGACCGCGCGTAGTGACAGATGAAACAAAAGCGGCAATGAAAGAAATTTTGAAAGATATTCAAACAGGCCAATTTGCAAAAGGCTGGATTTTAGAAAATCAGGCAAATCGCCCGGTATTCAATGCAATTAATGAAAAAGAGAAGAAACATCCAATTGAAGTTGTTGGAAGCGAACTTCGTGAAATGATGCCGTTTGTTAAAGCGAAACAAAAGTCGAAGGAAGTGGTCGGCAGTGCGAAAAATTGACATCTTTGATACGACATTAAGAGATGGAGAGCAAACAGCCGGTGTAAACCTTAACCATAATGAAAAGCTTGAAATCGCAAAACAGCTTGAGCGTCTTGGTGTAGACATTATTGAGGCGGGGTTTCCCGCCGCCTCACCAGGCGATTTGGAATCGGTAAAGAAAATCGCGCAGACGATTAAAGGCAGCTCAGTGACAGGCCTGGCCCGGGCGAACGCTAAAGATATTGATGCCGCCTGGGAGGCTCTGCAATATTCTGAAGAGCCGCGGCTTCATGTATTTATCGCAACATCACCGATCCATATGACGTACAAGTTGAAAAAGACGCAGGATGAAGTCCTTGAACAGGCTGTAAATATGGTGAAATATGCGAAACAGCGTTTCCCTATCGTTCAATGGTCTGCGGAAGATGCCTCCCGTACGGACTTGCCATTTCTTGTGAAAATTGTGGAAAAAGTAATCGATGCAGGAGCGAATGTCATCAACATTCCTGATACGGTCGGTTATACGACACCTGAAGAGTATGGCGCCATTTTTCGCTATTTAAAAGAAAATGTCCGGAACATCGACCGTGTGAAACTTTCAACCCATTGCCACGATGATCTTGGAATGGCAGTAGCGAACTCTTTATCAGCAATTGAAAATGGTGCGGATCAAGTCGAATGTACACTTAACGGAATCGGGGAACGGGCCGGAAACGCATCACTCGAAGAAATCGCAGTTGCCTTAAACATTCGCCGAGACTTTTATCAGGCAGATACTCGTTTAACTTTGCAGGAAATTAAGCGAACTAGCACATTAGTAAGCCGTTTTACAGGGATTTCTGTTCCACCTAATAAAGCGGTCGTCGGGAAAAATGCGTTTGCTCATGAATCAGGCATTCACCAGGACGGCGTGTTAAAAGAAAAATCAACGTATGAAATTATTACACCGGAACTTGTCGGCGTTGCTTCCAATGAGCTGGTACTCGGCAAGCATTCAGGAAGACATGCGTTCCGTGACCGCATCAATTCACTAGGATTTTCACCAACTGAAGAAAAGCTAAATGAAATGTTTGCAGCATTTAAACGTTTAGCCGACCGTAAAAAAGAACTGACGGAAGAGGATCTGTTTACTTTGTTGCTAGAGCACCAAATTGAGCCGCCAACGCCGTTGTATAAATTACTAGATTTCCATGTGTCGTATGGAACAACGAACATTCCTACAGCGACGATTTCCTTAAAGACACCTGAAGGAAGCGAAATTCAAGAAGCCGGAACGGGATCAGGAAGCGTTGAAGCCATCTATAACACGATTGACAAAATGTTGTCGATGGACGTTCACTTAAAAGATTACCGAATTCAATCTGTTGGCGCAGGAAGGGACGCTCTTGCACAAGTATATGTGTCGCTCGAGTTTGACGGAAGTGAATTTAATGGAAGAGGAACATCTCAAGATGTATTAAAAGCATCGGCTAAAGCTTATATTCATGCAGTAAATCAAGTATTGCTCGGTCATGAGCAAAAGGAATTAATCGAGGTAAGCTTGTAAATGAATTAGGAGGGATGAACAATGAAATGCACAATCGCTGTATTGCCAGGTGATGGTATTGGACCGGAAGTTATGAAAGGAGCCATTACAGTATTAAAAGCGATCGAAAAACGCTTTCATCATCAATTTGAATTTACCACATTGCCAATCGGCGGTGACGCGATTGACAAAACAGGTGAACCGCTTCCCGCTGAAACATTAGAAGCATGTAAAAACAGTGATGCGATTCTTTTAGGGGCGGTCGGAGGAAGCAAATGGGATTCCCTCCCTCCTGAAAAAAGACCGGAAAAAGGGTTGCTTGGGCTGCGTAAGGCATTGAATGTGTTTGCCAATCTTCGCCCGGTTTCTGTGATTAATAGTTTGCAAGATATTTCGCCTTTAAAGAAAGAAAACATTCAAGGTGTTGATCTCTTATTTGTTCGTGAATTAACGGGAGGCCTTTATTTTGGCCAACCGAGCGAAAGGCGCGGGCAAGATCGCGAATTTGTTGTCGATACGCTGGAATACTCAAGAGAAGATATTAAGCGGATCGTTGAAAAAGCCTTTTCTCTTGCGCAGAAAAGAAATAAAAAAGTAACATCCGTTGATAAAGCAAATGTTCTCGAATCAAGCAGAATGTGGCGGGAAATTGTTGAAGAAACAAAAGAACATTATCCCGACGTGCACGTTGAACATATGCTTGTCGATAATGCCGCCATGCAATTAGTGAAAAATCCGAAACAATTTGATGTCATTGTCACTGAAAATATGTTTGGCGATATTTTAAGCGATGAAGCGTCGATGATTACAGGTTCATTAGGAATGCTGCCATCTGCTTCACTAAGTGAGGACGGACCGGCGTTGTATGAACCGATTCATGGTTCGGCACCTGACATTGCCGGTATGAATGTCGCCAACCCGCTTGGAATGATTTTATCCGCAGCAATGATGCTTCGCCATTCATTCCATATGGTTCAAGAGGCAGAGGCGATCGAAATGGCCGTTCAGGAAGCGGTAAATGCCGGCTATCGGACGGCGGATATTTGTACGGTTGATTCAAGCATAAGTTCAACGGAAGACATGATTCAACAAGTCGTTTATCGTTTGGAAGAGAATGCGGCAACAGCCACGATTTTGGAGTGTTATGTATCATAGGAGGTGCCGGAAGTATGGCAAAAACAATTATCGATAAAATATGGGAGAAACATACTGTTGTAAAAGAAGAAGGAAAACCGGATCTATTATATATTGATTTACATTTACTTCATGAGGTTACCTCCCCTCAAGCCTTTGAAGGATTAAGAGAAAAGAATCGAACGGTTCGCAGGCCGGAGCTTTGTTTTGCGACAATGGATCATGCCATTCCAACCGCGAATCGAATGGTTATACAAGATTCGATAGCAAAAAAACAAGTGGAGACGCTTGAGAAAAATTGCAGGGAGTTTGGAATCAGGCTGCAAGACTTGAACTCTGAAGACCAGGGGATCGTCCATGTCATTGGGCCGGAATTGGGGCTCACGCTCCCTGGTAAAACGATTGTGTGCGGCGACAGCCATACTTCGACTCACGGAGCGTTTGGCGCCCTTGCTTTTGGAATTGGAACGAGTGAAGTCGAACACGTTCTTGCGACACAAACCTTATGGCAATCTAAACCGAAATCTTTGCAAGTCCGTATTAGCGGGAAGCTTGGCTTTGGCGTCACGGCAAAAGATATAATATTAGCACTTATTGCAAAATATGGTGTTGGCTTAGGAACGGGTTACATTATTGAATTTACGGGTGATACGATCAGAAGCCTCACGATGGAAGAGCGGATGACGATTTGCAATATGTCTATTGAAGCAGGGGCAAAAGCCGGTTTAATCAGCCCTGATGAAGTGACGTTTGACTATATTAAAGGGCGGAAATATGCGCCTCATGGCACGGAATTTGAGCAAAAAGTAGAAGAATGGAAAGCGCTGGCGACAGATAGCGGGGCGGTCTATGACAAAACGCTTGAATTAAACGCACAAGAGATTGAACCGATGATCACATGGGGGACAAATCCTTCAATGGGTGTAGGAGTAAGTCAAAGCGTTCCATCCCCTGGCCAGTTTGAGAGTGAATCGGATCAAAAAGCTGTCGGGCAAGCTTTAACTTACATGGGGCTTGAGGCGGGAACGGAAATGACGGATATCGAAATTGACCGTGTCTTTATCGGATCGTGTACCAACTCGAGAATTAGTGACTTGCGTGCAGCGGCTAAAATCGTTCAAGGGAAGAAAGTGCATCCGCGCGTGACAGCCATCGTCGTTCCAGGTTCCCAACGAGTTAAAAGGCTTGCTGAACAAGAGGGACTCGACCGCATTTTTATTGAAGCTGGTTTCGAATGGCGTGATTCGGGATGTTCCATGTGTTTAGGCATGAATCCTGATATTGTCCCTTCAGGAGAAAGATGCGCCTCGACTTCCAACCGAAATTTCGAAGGAAGACAGGGGAAAGGGGCAAGGACGCATTTAGTGAGCCCACCGATGGCAGCAGCGGCTGCTGTTTCCGGAAAGTTCGTCGATGTTCGCACATTTGAAGAAAGGGGAGCTTACTATGCGGAAGTTTAAAACATTTACAGGGAAGCCGGCCGTATTGGATCGAGTAAATGTGGATACCGACCAAATCATCCCGAAACAATTTTTGAAACGAATAGAAAAATCGGGTTACGGACAATTTTTATTTTTTGATTGGCGGTATGACGATCAAGGAAAAGAAAATAAAGAGTTTGAATTAAACAAGCCACAGGCACAAGGCGCCAACATTTTAGTAACAGGACCTAACTTCGGTTGCGGCTCATCGCGGGAACATGCCCCGTGGGCGTTAAAAGATTACGGGTTTGATTGTATTATTGCACCGAGTTTCGCTGATATTTTTTATAATAACTGTTTAAAAAACGGCATACTCGTCATCAAATTGCCTGAAGAAGTGATAAAAGATTTAATGCAAAGAGCAAGTGCATCAGAGTATCAATTGACGGTAAATTTAAGTGAACAAGAAATCTCAGACGGGCAAGGATTCAACTATCCATTTGATTTCGACCCATATTGGAAAGAAATGTTGATGAATGGATGGGATGAGATTTCGCTGACTTTGAAACATGAAGATGCAATTTTACGATATGAAGAAACTAGCGGAGTGCTGTAATCTAAAACGATGAGAACCCTGTCCAATAAAAAGGACGGGGTTTTTACGATTCGCTTGTTTTCCCGCTTTGAAATTTGTTACACTAGTGCAAATAGGATCTTCAAGTGAGGAACTACCATGAAAAAAAGCAAAAATGACAAAGGAAACGATAAAATCGTCCATTTTCCGAACTTGTCCAAAAGATTGATTGAAAAAGGTATGGCTGCATTAAAAGCAAAACAGTTTAAAGAAGCGCTCGTTTGTTTTAATCAGCTGTTACAATCAGATTCAGGGCATCCGCAGGGAAATCTGGGAGCGGTTCTGAGCTTAATTGAGTTAGGAGAGCTTCACGAAGCGAAAAAAAGATGCGAACGTATGTTAAAGCAAGGAATTGGAGAATACTTTGATGTATTGCAAATCTACTTGTCAATCCTTGTCCAGCTCTCTGAATACGAAACCGTTGTTGCAAGTATCGAAGCTGTGTTGGAAGAACAGAAGTTGCCAGCCAGCCAGGCTGAGTCTTTTTATCAATTGCTTCACTTTGGAAGGAAAATGCTTGAGCAGCCGAATGAACATAAACTTGATACTACTGGAAAAAAGGCAGCAGCAACAGAGGAAATCGAGCAACTAGAAAAGATGTTATATAATGAAGAAATACATACTGAATGGATAGCTGTTCAACAATTAAGCCATTATGATGATCAAGTTATTTTACCGATATTTCGTGAATTCCTTCGCTCAACATCCGGTCATCCGGCAGTAAAAACAATGATACTCCAATATTTTAAAGATAACGAGATTCGTGAAAAACTTATTATACATAAATTCGGCCAGACGTTGGAGTTCGATACGGAAAGGCTGTATAATATTTACGAGAATTCGTTTAATGCGGGCGTAAAAGAGAAAATAGAAGATTTATTGGAACATGAAAATCCGATGTTGGCCGAATTTGCATTGACCATATGGTGGGATTATGTCCTTGCTTTATATCCCTTAATGCCTGAGCCGCAAAATGTCTTATTATGGGCGGCGGCACTCTATAAAGCGGCAGTAGAACTAAGCGGAATGGAATGGACGGATGAAGATTATGAGAAGTTTCAAATAGAAAGGCGAATGATTGATCAAACGGCAGAGAAACTACGAAATAGCTTGATGTCCAAAAGGTGATGGGATAAGGATAGACAGTTGAAATACATAGATGGTATGTTATAATAGAGTGGTTGTAATAGACACGAATGTAATTATATTTAGAAGAATGTTGGAGGGAAATTCATGAGTGCTAAATGGGAAAAGTTAGAAGGGAATCAGGGAGTCTTAACCGTTGAAGTTGAGGCTTCTGAAGTAGATACAGCCCTTGACCAGGCATTTAAAAAGGTCGTTAAAAAGATAAACGTTCCTGGATTCCGCAAAGGGAAAGTTCCACGCAAAATGTTTGAAAAAATGTATGGCGTAGAATCTTTATATCAAGATGCACTTGATATATTATTGCCAAAAGCATATAGCGATGCAATTGTTGAAACTGGAATTGAGCCAGTTGACCGTCCAGAAGTGGACATTGAAAAAATGGAAAAAGGATCCAATCTTATTTTTACAGCTAAAGTAACGGTTAAACCTGAAGTTAAGCTTGGAGAGTACAAAGGGCTTGAAGTTACTGAGTTTGACACAACGGTTACTGATGAAGACGTGGATAATGAATTGAAACGGCTTCAAGAGCAACAAGCGGAACTTGTCATTAAAGAGGAAGGCACTGTTGAAAACGGCGATACAGTTGTCATCGACTTCGACGGGTATGTTGACGGTGAAGCATTTGAAGGCGGCAAGGCGGACAACTATCCATTAGAAATCGGATCAGGTTCATTTATCCCTGGCTTCGAAGAGCAATTAGTCGGTGAAAAAGCGGGTGCGGAAAAAGACGTAAACGTTACGTTCCCAGAAGAGTACCATGCTGAAGAACTAGCTGGAAAGCCTGCGGTATTTAAAGTGAAAATTCATGAAATCAAGACGAAACAACTTCCTGAATTAAACGATGACTTTGCGAAAGAAGCAAATACAGAAGTTGAAACACTTGACGAATTGAAAGCATCCATTCGTACGAAGCTTGAAGAAAGCAAGAAGCATGAGAAAGAACATCATGTTCAAGACTCTGTCATTGATCAGGCGGTAGAAGGAGCAGAAATTGATATTCCTGAAGCAATGATCAATACAGAACTTGATCGCATGGTTCAAGAATTTGGACAACGCCTCCAAATGCAAGGCATGAATCTTGACCTGTACTTCCAATTCTCGGGAACGGATGAAGAAGCTCTTCGTGAACAAATGAAAGCAGATGCTGAGAAGCGTGTTCGTACAAACCTTGTACTTGAAGCTATTGCAGAAGCAGAGAAAATTGAAGTAACAGAAGAAGAAATTAACGAAGAACTTCAAAAAATGGCTGATATGTACAAAATGGAAGTTGAAAAAATTAAGCAAATGCTTGCTCTTCAAGGCGGAAATGAAGCAGTTGAAGCTGACCTTAAGCTTCGTAAGGCAATCGATTTTCTTGTCGAGAACAGCAAAACTGTTGCATAATATAGTATAAGAATAAAAACAAGGCGCGGCTTTCGTGCCTTGTTTTTACTAAAAAAGCAGGAAAAAAGAGAATTTATATTGAAATAAGTAATAAGATCTCCTGGAAATGAATTTAAGGTTTTAAAATGAATAGGAATGTTCATACTTATATAAAGCAAAAGTTTTTTCAATACATACCAAAACGATGGCTTTAAGGTTTTTTATTTTCGTTTTCATAAGGAAATATGATACAATCCAATACATATACTGAAGCCCTATTGAACGGGTTTTAAGTAGAAAAAGAAAACGTTGACAGGGATCTTTTGCTTTACTTTTGTTTTTTCAGTTGGTTTCATCCATATTAATGGTTAGGGGTGATTTTGTTGTTTAAATTCAATGATGAAAAAGGGCAATTAAAGTGTTCTTTCTGCGGAAAAACGCAAGATCAAGTTCGTAAACTGGTTGCAGGACCGGGTGTATATATTTGTGATGAATGCATTGAATTATGTACAGAAATAGTGGAAGAAGAATTAGGTACAGAAGAGGATGTTGAACTTAAGGAAATTCCAAAACCGATGGAGATCCGTAAAATTCTTGATGAGTATGTAATCGGTCAGGAACAGGCGAAAAAGTCCCTTTCCGTTGCGGTTTACAATCATTATAAGCGCATCAATTCTTCGCAAAAAGCCGATGACGTCGAATTGTCAAAAAGTAATATTGCGATGATTGGACCGACAGGAAGCGGTAAAACATTGCTGGCACAAACCCTTGCCCGCATTTTAAATGTTCCATTTGCGATTGCAGATGCTACTTCATTAACGGAAGCAGGTTATGTTGGTGAAGATGTCGAGAATATTTTATTAAAATTGATTCAAGCTGCTGATTATGACGTCGAGAAGGCAGAAAAAGGCATCATTTATATTGATGAAATCGATAAAATTGCACGCAAATCGGAAAACCCTTCAATTACGCGGGATGTATCAGGCGAAGGCGTTCAGCAAGCGCTGCTGAAAATTCTTGAAGGAACGGTAGCGAGTGTGCCTCCTCAAGGCGGCCGCAAACATCCGCATCAAGAATTCATTCAAATCGATACGACGAATATTCTCTTCATTTGCGGCGGTGCATTTGACGGCATTGAACAAATTATTAAGCGTCGTTTAGGGAAGAAAGTTATTGGATTTAGTGCCGAATCAAGACAAGCTGAATTAAAAGCAGGAGAATATTTATCGAAAGTTCTTCCGGAAGACTTGCTTCGTTTCGGTTTAATACCAGAGTTTATCGGACGTCTGCCGGTAACAGCAAGCTTGACCCCGCTTGATGAAGAGGCGCTTGTTGAAATTTTGACAAAACCAAAAAATGCGCTTGTTAAACAGTATCAAAAACTGTTAGATTTAGATGGTGTTGAGCTTGAGTTTACGGAAGATGCATTGAAGGAAATCGCTAAACAGGCGATTGAACGTAAAACAGGTGCCCGTGGACTTCGTTCCATTATTGAAGGAATTATGCTGGATGTTATGTTTGAACTTCCTTCGCGTGAAGATGTTGCCAAATGTATCATCACAAAAGAAACCGTCACAGATAAAATTCCGCCGAAGCTGGAGCTTGAAGATGGCACCATTATCGAGGCGCCAAAAGAAACGCCAAAAGAAAGTGCATAATGTTTCGTACAATCGTAAATTTGTTTAAAAGCGGGAATCAGTCTTGCCGATTCCCGCTATTATATTGAAAAAAACAGCCTTTATGGCTGTTTTTTTGTTTAGTCTACGAACCTCTCGGAGATACTAGAAGCATAAATAAGAACTTATGGGAGGTAACAATGAACTGGACAGGTATCGCACTCATCATTCAGCTGTTTTTCGGAATCGTGATCGGACTATACTTTTGGAATTTGTTAAAAAATCAGCGCACACATAAAGTTAGTATTGATAAAGAATCGAAAAAAGAAATGGACCAGTTGAAAAAAATGCGGGCTATATCATTAACGGAACCTCTTGCAGAAAAGGTCAGGCCGGGGAAATTTTCTGATATTATCGGGCAGCAGGATGGCATTAAAGCATTAAGCGCTGCATTATGTGGCCCTAACCCGCAACATGTCATTATTTATGGACCGCCTGGTGTCGGCAAAACTGCCGCAGCGCGTTTAGTGCTTGAAGAGGCAAAACGGAATCAAAAGTCTCCTTTTCGCCCAACCGCTGTTTTTGTCGAACTTGATGCGACAACTGCTCGTTTTGATGAACGTGGAATTGCTGATCCTTTGATCGGTTCTGTTCATGACCCTATTTACCAGGGGGCCGGTGCAATGGGGCAAGCAGGAATTCCGCAACCAAAACAAGGAGCTGTCACAAATGCCCATGGCGGCGTTCTATTCATTGATGAAATCGGAGAATTGCATCCTATTCAAATGAACAAGTTATTAAAAGTGCTAGAAGATCGCAAAGTTTTTTTAGAAAGTGCCTATTATCATGAAGAAAATAGCAACATTCCTCCGCACATTCATGATATTTTTAAAAATGGGCTTCCGGCTGATTTCCGTTTAATAGGTGCTACGACAAAAACGCCGGAGGAAATTCCTCCTGCAATACGTTCAAGGTGCCTTGAAGTGTTTTTCAGAGAATTACAGCCAAATGAAATTAAGCAAATTGCAATGAGGGCAGCAGAAAAAATTAAAATGAAGGTACAGGATGAAACGGTCGATTTGTTATCCCAGTATGCGAAAAATGGACGTGAAGCCGTTAATATTATGCAAATTGCTGCAGGGCTGGCAATCACGGAAAACCGAAATCACATTAAAACGGCGGATGTTGAATGGGTCATCCATTCGAGCCAATTAATGCCGCGTCCGAATAAAAAAATCAACGATCAGGCGAAAGTTGGTTTAGTGAACGGTCTTGCCGTTTATGGACCAAATAGTGGAGCTTTGCTTGAAATCGAGGTAACGGCATTAAGAGCGAAAAAACAAGGATCGATTAACATTACTGGCATTGTAGAAGAAGAAAGCATCGGAAATAATGCCAAATCGATTAGAAGAAAAAGCCTTGCAAAAGGTTCGGTTGAAAACGTCATTACTGTATTGAAATATATGGGTGTTGATGCATCACATTATGATATACATGTTAATTTTCCAGGCGGGGCGCCTGTTGACGGCCCATCTGCGGGGATTGCGATCGCTACAGCCATTTATTCCGCTATTCACGAAATACCGGTTGATAACGAACTGGCGATGACTGGCGAGCTTAGTATACATGGAAGGGTGAAGCCTGTAGGCGGGGTGATGGCGAAAGTTTTAGCTGCGAAACAAGCAGGGGCTAAACGGGTTTTAATTCCTAAAGACAATGACCAGGCCATGTTGAAAGAAATCGAAGGAATAGAAATTATCACCGTTTCAAAAATAGCGGAAGTGTTTGAATTTGCATTTAATGAATTCGATACCAAGGAAGAGCAGGTTGTTCCTGCATCGTCATTTCTTCAGTCCCCTCCGACTTCAGTGTAATGAGGAGGGGGCTTTCCTTCGCAAAATGCGATTTTGAAAATAGACAAAAACGCGCTTTATAGGTAGAATTGTACAAAGACTAGGGAATTTGCAATAGCAACAAGCAATAAGCACTATTTGGAGGTGTTAATATGGGCGAAAAAAATACCCGCATCCTTCCTCTTCTTCCGCTTCGGGGCCTATTGGTTTACCCGACAATGGTGCTTCATCTTGATGTAGGAAGGGAAAAGTCAGTTCAGGCACTGGAAAAGGTGATGCTTGACGATCAGGAGATTTTTCTTTCCTCGCAAAAGGAAGTAGCAGTTGAGGAACCGACAGAGGAACAAATATATGAAGTAGGAACATTATCGAAAGTGACACAAATGCTGAAACTTCCAAATGGAACGATTCGTGTTCTCGTAGAAGGTTTGCAAAGGGGAAAAATTAAAAACTTCATTGAAAATGAAGAATACTTTGAAGTTGAAATTGAGCTTCTTGAGGAAAACAATACGGTCGATGTAGAAGGACAGGCTCTTATGCGTACCGTTCTTCAGCAATTTGAACAATACATAAACCTTTCGAAAAAAGTGACGCCGGAAACGTTTGCGTCTGTACAAGACATTGAAGAACCGGGACGATTAGCTGATGTTATTGCTTCACATCTATCACTGAAAATAAAAGAAAAGCAGCAAATCCTTGAAATCGTTGATGTGAAAGAACGGTTAAATCATTTAATATCCATCCTTAATAATGAAAAAGAAGTGCTCGGTTTAGAGAAAAAAATCGGGCAACGTGTTAAAAAAGCGATGGAAAAAACGCAAAAAGAATATTACCTGCGCGAACAAATGAAAGCCATTCAAAAAGAGCTCGGCGAAAAAGAAGGAAAATTAGGCGAGGTTTCAACATTAAAAGAGAAAATTGAAGCCGCGAATATGCCCGAAAATGTCTTGCAAGTCGCATTAAAAGAATTGGATCGGTACGAAAAAATCCCATCGACGTCTGCCGAAAGCGGGGTCATTCGCAATTATATTGAATGGCTTATCAATTTGCCGTGGAAAAATGAAACAAAAGATCAATTGGATATCCGCCGGACGGAAAAAATACTAAATGAAGATCATTACGGCCTTGAAAAAGTGAAAGAACGGGTGCTGGAATATTTAGCGGTCCAACAATTAACGAAATCTTTAAAAGGACCAATCCTTTGCCTCGTCGGACCTCCGGGCGTCGGGAAAACGTCTCTGGCCCGTTCCATCGCCCGCGCTTTAGGGCGTAATTTTGTCCGGATTTCCCTTGGAGGCGTTCGGGATGAAGCGGAAATTCGCGGGCACAGAAGAACATATGTCGGCGCCATGCCAGGAAGATTGATTCAAGGGATGAAAAAAGCCGGAACGATCAACCCTGTGTTCCTATTAGATGAGATTGATAAAATGTCAAGCGATTTTCGCGGGGATCCTTCCGCTGCTCTTCTTGAAGTGCTCGACCCTGAACAAAATAATACGTTTAGTGACCATTTCATAGAAGAGCCTTACGATTTATCGAAAGTCATGTTTATTACGACGGCGAACAGTCTGACAACGATCCCTGGCCCGCTTTTAGACCGGATGGAAGTCATATCAATCGCAGGCTATACGGAAGTGGAAAAGCTTCACATTGCGAAAAACCACCTCGTTCCAAAACAAATTAAAGAACATGGCTTGCAAAAATCAACCTTTCAGCTAAAAGATGATGCGATTATCAAGCTCGTTCGAAATTATACTCGGGAAGCGGGAGTTCGTAATCTTGAACGCCAAATCGCTGGCCTTTGCCGAAAAGCGGCCAAACAGCTTGTATCTGAGGAGAAAAAGCGTGTTGTGATCACTGCGAAAAATCTCGAAAATTATGTTGGCAAGCCAAGATTCCGTTATGGTCAGGCAGAAATGGAAGATCAAGTAGGGGCTGCAACGGGACTTGCGTATACAACGGCCGGAGGTGACACGCTTTCCATTGAAGTTGCGCTTTCACCTGGGAAAGGAAAGTTAATTTTAACTGGTAAACTGGGAGATGTGATGAAAGAATCGGCTCAGGCGGCATTTAGTTATGTCCGTTCAAAGGCTGATGAGTTAGGCATTGACCCTGATTTTTATGAAAAGACCGATATTCACATCCATGTTCCTGAAGGTGCTACTCCAAAAGACGGTCCATCTGCCGGAATTACGATCGCAACGGCTCTCGTATCTGCATTAACGGGCAGGCCAGTACGTAAAGACGTTGGCATGACCGGGGAAATTACGCTCAGAGGAAGAGTCCTCCCGATTGGCGGATTAAAGGAAAAATCGCTCAGTGCACACCGTGCAGGAATCCTTAAAGTGATTTTGCCGGAGGAAAATGAAAAAGATATTGACGACATTCCGGAAAGCGTTCGAGAGGATCTTACATTTATTCCGGTGTCGCATTTAGATGAAGTTTTAAAACATGCCTTAGTGGGAGAGAAGCAATGAAAGTAACGAAAGCAGAAATTGTCATTTCGGCAGTTAAACCGGAACAATATCCGGATGGAAACTTGCCAGAAATCGGACTTGCCGGCAGATCAAATGTCGGCAAATCGTCCTTTATTAATAAAATGATCAATCGGAAAAGCCTTGCGCGGACGTCTTCAAAACCGGGGAAAACACAAACGTTAAACTTTTATTTAATTAATGATCAAATGTATTTTGTCGATGTACCTGGATATGGATTTGCGAAAGTGTCCAAATCAGAACGGGAAGCATGGGGGAAAATGATTGAAACGTATATTTTAAAACGTTCTCAATTGAAAGCGGTCGTTCAACTGATTGATGTCCGTCATGCCCCGACAAAAGATGATGTATTAATGTATGATTGGTTAAAACATTATCAAATTCCGGTCATTATCGTCGCAACGAAATGCGATAAAGTGCCTAAAGGAAAATGGGACAAACATGTAAAAATTATTAAAGATACTTTAAATAAAGAACCAGAAGATCCGATCATATTATTTTCTTCAGAAACGGGTCATGGGAAAGATTCTGCATGGAGTACAATTGAAAGCTATTTAAAATAAACGAGGGCAAATTTGCTCTCGTTTATTTTTTGCGGATAAAAACATAATAAGCGCCTAATACTAGTAAAACATAAGGACGAAACTGTGTAATGGTCGAATACCAGACTTCTGGAAATGAATGGCTGTGAAAGAGAAGGGTTGCTCCGGAAACAATAAGAAGAACAATCCCAGCAACCAATCCATCTTTCGTATTTTTATATTGATAAAGAAAAGCTAATGAAATAATCAGGATCATCATTTCGATCCCGCCTGGCCAGCCAGCGACATTTTTCACAGCGTAAAAATGGATGCCAAGGCCAAGCAAAAGCACGCCGGAAAAAGAAGCATCTTTAGAATTTTGTTCTAATAAAAATGCAACCCCTATTAGTACAAGAATTGTCGGCCATGTTAAAAACGGTTCTAAAACTGACATATGTAATTGAGGAATGAGATAAAATAAGCCGATTCCTAATAATATGATTCCAGAAAAAATACCTTGACGTTTCATAATATCCTCCATAACAAACACCGATTTTGCTGCATTGACTCGCGTTTTTTCGTGGGGTAAACTATGATAAGAAAACGCGATTCATTTACTTATCATAGCACGTTTCAAAGTCTTTTCACATTTAAATACAATATCGATCGACAAACATGGTATAATACTCTAGGAGAATGAATTCATACATATTTAAAAGGGGGTGAGTGGATGCACATACTAGTTGTTGGGATCAATTATAAAACTGCACCAGTAGAAATTAGAGAAAAAGTTTCATTTAGCCCTGAACAATTATCAGAGGCGATGAAAGCACTTAAAGAAACCAAGAGCATACTTGAATGTGTCATCATTTCAACCTGCAATCGAACGGAAGTTTATGCAGTCGTTGATCAAATTCACACCGGCCGTTATTATATGAAAGCTTTTCTTGCGGATTGGTTTAAAATCAATAAGGACGAATTGTCGCCGTTTTTACTTATAAAAGAAAGCGATCATGCAATTGAACATTTATTTAAAGTGACATCGGGCCTTCAGTCGATGGTATTAGGAGAAACGCAAATTTTAGGACAGGTTCGTGACAGTTTCTTACTCGGCCAAAAAGAAGGAACGACAGGAACGATTTTTAACCATCTGTTTAAACAAGCCATTACATTTGCAAAACGCTGTCATTCAGAAACGGAAATTGGCGAAAATGCAGTTTCAGTGAGCTATGCGGCCGTGGAGTTGGCAAAGAAAATTTTCGGCGGATTGAATGATAAAAATATCCTTATTATCGGTGCCGGCAAAATGAGTGAATTAACCGCTAAACATTTGCATGCAAATGGAGTCGGCAAGGTGAATGTTATAAACCGGACCTTTGAAAAAGCGGAAGAGCTTGCCGGGAAATTTAAAGGCACCGCTCACCCTATGGAGAAAATGGCAGACGTTTTAATTCATACTGATATTGTAATTACATCTACGGGTTCCAAATCGTATGTCATCACGAAGGAAATGGTCCAATCGATTGTGAAGCGCCGCAAAGGAAGACCGCTATTTATGGTCGATATTGCGGTACCGCGTGATCTTGATCCGACTTTAAATGAAATCGACAGTGTTTTCCTTTATGATATTGATGACTTAGAAGGAATCGTTGAAGCAAACCTTGCTGAGCGTAGAAAAGTAGCTGAAGAAATCGAGATAATGATCGAAGAGCAAGTTGTAGCGTTTCAAAGCTGGGTCAATACGCTTGGCGTTGTTCCTGTCATTTCAGCTTTGCGAGAAAAGGCACTTGCCATTCAGGCGGAAACAATGCAAAGCATCGAACGGAAAATGCCTAATTTAAGCGACCGTGAGAAGAAAGTATTGAGCAAACATACGAAAAGCATTGTCAATCAATTATTGCGCGATCCGGTCATGAGAATAAAAGAATTAGCGGCAGAAGCCAATTCTGATGAATCGTTAGAATTATTCATTAAAATCTTTGCACTTGAAAATGATATAGAGAAACATGTGGTGGAAACGAAAGAAGTTAAGGGTCAATTAGCCCCCTTACAAGAAATTCCGCTTCGCTCCTAGGAGAGGAGTTTAGACGTGCAAAATTTAAACTGGATTTATGATGTAACGATTGTTTTATATGCATTAAGCATTACAGGATATTTTATTGATTTTCTTGAAAACAACCGGAAGGCGAACCGTTTTGCCTTCTGGTTGCTTTCTATTGTCTGGGTGTTGCAAACGATTTTTTTTGCACTAAGGATGATTGAATTTGGACGGGTTCCGATCTTTTCTCCTTTTGAAAGCCTATTTTTTTATGCCTGGATACTCGTAACGTTTTCGCTAGTGATGAACCGATTTTTTCGTGTTGATTTCCTTCTCTTTTTTACGAACGTTCTCGGGTTTGTCATCATGGCGTTAAATCTGTTTATTCCAAGAGCACAAATTAGCTGGATTTTGAAAGAGCATTTAACATCGGAATTAATGGTCATCCATATTACGATGGCGTTTCTATCTTATGGGTTGTTCAGTTTGTCCGGTGTGTTTTCATTGATGTATTTAATCCAGCATGACATGTTAAAACAGAAAAAATGGAGCAAACGGCTACAGCGGTTCGGCAGCTTATCGCAGCTTGATCAATTATCGTTTATTTTCAATATGCTCGGGGTGCCTCTTTTGCTTTTAAGCTTAATTTTAGGATTAACATGGGCATTCTTGAAAGTAAAAGCATTCTCTCTGCTCGACTTTAAAGTGGTCATGTCTTTTATCGTGCTGCTCGTTTACAGTTTTTATTTGTATGAAAAAGTTGCGAAAGGAAGGCAAGGGCGCACGCTTGCTTTTATGAATGTAGCTGCTTTTTTGATCGTACTCATTAATTATTTTTTAGCGTCAACGTTTACAGAATTTCATTTCTGGTATCAATAAATAGAGGAGAACGTTCTGGAGGTTTAGAAAATGAGAAAAATAATCGTAGGCTCTAGAAGGAGCAAGCTTGCCCTTACGCAGACGAATTGGTTCATTGATCAAATGAAAAGCCTGGGCTTACCATATGAATTTGAAGTGAAAGAAATTGTTACAAAAGGCGATGTCATTCTTGATGTAACCCTTTCAAAGGTTGGCGGAAAAGGACTGTTTGTAAAAGAAATTGAACAGGCGATGCTCGATGAAGAAATCGATATTGCTGTACATAGTATGAAGGACATGCCGGCAGAGCTTCCTGAAGGGCTTATCATCGGCTGCACGCCGAAACGGGTAGATCCGAGGGATGCGTTTATTTCGAAAAAATATGCGTCGCTTCAAGAATTGCCTGAAGGCGCGGTTGTCGGGACAAGCTCATTAAGGCGCGCTGCACAAATCTTAAATGTCCGGCCTGATATTAAAATTAAGTCCATTCGTGGCAATATTGATACGAGACTCGCTAAACTCGAATCCGGAGAATTTGACGCGATCATTTTAGCGGCTGCGGGCCTTGAACGAATGGGCTGGTCAAAGGAGATTGTTACGGAATATTTGCCTGTTACAGTCAGCATTCCTGCGGTCGGACAAGGGTCACTCGCCATTGAATGCCGTCAAAATGATGAGGACGTAAGAAACCTTCTCGAACGATTAAACGATGACGCAACGTATAAAACCGTTATGGCTGAACGCGCCTTCCTTCACACGTTGGAAGGCGGTTGCCAGGTGCCGATTGCAGGATTTGCCGAGCTTTCGGGCACGTTTGAAATCACATTAACGGGACTTGTCGCAACACCTGACGGAAAAACCATCATTAAAGAAACGGCAAAAGGGGAAAACCCGCACAAACTGGGTACCGGGTTAGCTGAACTTTTAAAAGAAAAAGGCGCCGAAGCCATTTTAGATGCGGTAAAAGATGAGTTGAATAAGTGATGGAACGTTCTGTCTTATCGGGAAAAAAAATCGTCGTGACCCGGGCAAAAGAACAAGCGGCTTCCCTGTTAAAACGAATTGAAGAAGCCGGCGGTGAGCCGATTCCGTTCCCTTTGTTATCCTTTACCGAGCCGGACGACAAAGCCGCACTAAAAACGGCCATTTGCCAGCTTTGTTCGTATGATTGGATCGTCTTCACAAGCGCAAACGGAGTGAAATTTTTTCTGAAAGAATTGCGAGACACAGGCGGTGCCATCAGACGGCAAAAAATTGCCGCAGTCGGCAAAAAAACGGCGGAGCTTTTAAAAAAAGAAAATGTAAAAGTCGACTGCATGCCGAAACGGTTTGAAGGAACTGAATTAGCAAATGAGCTTAAGGGGATCGTTCAGCCTGGTGAACGAATTTTGGTTCCAAAAGGGAATCTTGCGAAATCAACCATTTTAAACAAACTTGGTGATACATGTGAAGTAACCGAAATTATCGTTTATGAAACGAATCAGGAAGTGCCGGAAAGTCGGATGATTAGCCAGGTTGAAACAGTCGATGTTATTATTTTTATGAGTCCATCTGCAGTAAACTACTTTTCGGCATTGGGCATTTCTTTCAAAAAAACGCCGCTAGTCGCATGTGTCGGGCCAGTGACGGAAAGAGAAGCTTATAATAATGGATTCGAGCGCGTCATAGTCGCTGAAGAGTACACTGAAGAAGGTATTATTGAAGCGATATGTGATTATTTTGAAAGCGATTGAAGAGAGAGGGGCATTTCTATGATGTTTCAAAGACATAGAAGATTAAGAAGTTCGGAGAGCATGAGGGCATTAGTAAGAGAAACACATCTTCATAAAGAAGATTTGATTTATCCGATCTTTTTTGTAGAAGGGGAAAAAGTGAAAAAAGAAGTGGCCTCCATGCCCGGGGTGTTCCAACTTTCATTAGATTACTTAGAAGAAGAAATGCGGTCGATCGTTGAGCTTGGCATTCGTTCCGTCATTGTTTTCGGAGTGCCAGATCATAAGGATGAAGAAGGAACATCTGCATTTGAACAAAACGGTATTGTACAGCGGGCCATTCAGCGAATTAAAGCGGGATTCCCGGAATTAACAGTCATTGCTGATACGTGCCTTTGCCAATATACAACACATGGCCACTGCGGGGTAGTACGAGGGAATGAGATCGCCAATGACGAATCACTCGCTTTGCTGGCCAAAACGGCGGTTTCTCAGGCAGAAGCGGGAGCCGACATCATTGCGCCTTCCAATATGATGGACGGGTTCGTTATTGCGATTCGGACGGCCCTTGATGAAGCAGGATTTGCACATATCCCGATCATGTCGTATGCGGTGAAATATTCGTCTTCTTTTTACGGACCATTCCGTGATGCCGCACATGGCGCACCGCAATTTGGTGACCGAAAAACGTATCAAATGGATCCGGCGAATCGATTGGAAGCGCTGCGCGAAGCAGAATCAGATATTGACGAAGGCGCGGACTTTTTAATAGTAAAACCGGCATTAAGCTATCTTGATATTATTCGAGAGCTTAAAGACCGCTACCCGCTTCCGCTCGTTGCCTACAATGTAAGCGGGGAATATTCAATGATGAAAGCGGCGAGTCAAAATGGCTGGATTGATGAAAAAGGTGCCGTCATGGAAGCTTTAACAGGAATGAAGCGCGCAGGAGCCGATTTGATTATTACGTATCATGCAAAAGATGTTGCCCGTTGGTTAAGCGAATAAGCAATACGCTATGTGTTTTTTCTAGATGCCACAAGCAAAAAGTCGGATAGAGTAAATTGGCGAAGGGCCAATTTATTCTTCTTAAAAAAATATATGTGATTCTTTAGGACGGAGGACTTCAAATGAGAAGTTTTGAAAAATCAAAAGCGGCATTCCAGGAAGCGAAGAAATATATGCCGGGCGGGGTAAACAGCCCTGTTCGCGCATTTAAATCCGTCAATATGGACCCGGTTTATTTTGAACGGGGAAAAGGTTCAAAAGTGTATGATATTGATGGAAATGAATATATCGATTATGTTCTATCATGGGGACCTCTCATTTTAGGGCATGCAAACCCAAGAGTTGTTGAAAGTTTGAAACAAACAGCTGAAATGGGGACGAGTTTCGGGGCGCCAAACGAATGGGAGACAAAGCTCGCTAAGCTTGTCACAGACCGCGTTCCTTCTATCGAAATCGTCCGGATGGTTAACTCGGGAACTGAGGCGACGATGAGCGTGCTTCGCCTTGCGCGTGGTTATACCGGACGAAATAAAATTTTAAAATTTGAAGGCTGTTATCATGGACACGGAGATTCGTTATTAATTAAAGCAGGATCTGGTGTTGCGACACTTGGTCTTCCGGACAGCCCGGGTGTTCCGGAATCTGTTGCACAAAATACAATCACCGTTCAATACAATGATTTGGAAAGTGTCCGCTATGCCTTTGAACAATTTGGCGAAGACATTGCCTGCATTATTGTCGAACCGGTTGCCGGCAATATGGGTGTTGTTCCGCCGCAAAAAGGGTTCCTTGAAGGCTTGAGGCAAATTACAAAACAATACGGTGCATTGTTAGTCTTTGACGAAGTCATGACCGGCTTCCGTGTCGATTACGGATGTGCACAAAGCTATTTCGGCATTACCCCGGATTTAACGTGTCTCGGCAAAGTGATCGGCGGCGGTCTTCCAGTAGGAGCTTATGGGGGCAAAAAAGAAATTATGGAGCAAATTGCCCCGAGCGGCCCGATTTATCAGGCAGGAACGTTATCCGGCAATCCGCTGGCAATGGCGGCAGGATACGAAACGCTTGCTCAACTTACGCCTGAACATTATAAAGAGTTTGTTAAGAAAGGCGATCTTCTTGAAGAAGGCTTTATGAACGCTGCGCAAAAATACAACATTCCGCTCACTGTTAACCGTGCGGGATCGATGATCGGCTTCTTCTTCACCGATCAAAACGTCGTCAATTATGAAACGGCGAAATCATCTGACCTGAATCTTTTCGCCAGATATTTTAAAGGTATGTTAGAAGAAGGAATCTCGCTTCCTCCTTCCCAGTTTGAAGGGCTGTTCCTTTCAACTGAACATAGCAAGGAAGATATCGAGAAGACGATCGAAGCTGTGGAGAACGTATTTGCCAAACTGTAAAGCAAATGTGGCTGTCCAATAAATCTTTAAAATGAACCAGAGGAGAAAAACGACTCGATATCGTTTTCTCCTCTGGTTTTTTATATTTTTTTATTTTCTTTGAAAATAGCAGGCGGCGAAAATTTGCCTCCGATTCTCACTTTTGTCCTTGAGACAGATCCTATCGGACAAAAAAGAGCCCCAGCATGAGGTCACTGAAAAAGTCCCCCGAAAAAAGTGTG